>CAZEAV010000390.1:0-3402 GCA_964510215.1 uncultured Iamiaceae bacterium | reverse complement strand
GCCCGGACGCAAGGTCGGCCATGTCACCGCGACCGGCGACGACGTCGGGGATGTCCACCGGCGGGCGGAGCGTGCCGCCGAGATTCTCGTGAAGGGCAAGTGAGGAGATGAACCCGTGAGCACCGCGTTCGAGGTCGGAATCATCATGGGCAGCGATTCGGACTGGCCGGTGATGGCGGACGCCGCCGCCGCGCTCGACGAGTTCGAGGTGCCCTACGAGGCGCACGTGGTGTCGGCACACCGCACCCCGACCGGCATGGTCGACTACGCCCAGAAAGCGGTCGGCCGCGGTCTGAAGGTCATCATCGCGGCCGCGGGCGGTGCCGCCCATCTGCCCGGGATGGTCGCCTCGCTCACCACCCTGCCGGTGATCGGGGTACCGATACCGCTGAAATATCTGGACGGCATCGATTCGCTGCTGTCGATCGTGCAGATGCCCGCCGGAGTGCCGGTGGCGACGGTCTCCATCGGCGGTGCGCGCAACGCCGGCCTGCTGGCGGTGCGGATCCTGGCCGCCCACGATGATCAGCTCGCCACCAGGATGGGCGAGTTCCAGGAGTCACTCGCCGAGCTGGCCCACGCCAAGGACGCCAATCTCGCCGCCCGCCGCGACGGAGCGGCCGGCTGAACCACCCGCCGTCCTGCGAAATTTGGAGCGACAATGGGCTGTGACACCATTTCCGCTCCAAATTTCGTCGGGTTGGGACGACGTGGTCAGGCGTGGGGGACGTCCCGGTACGCGATGTCCCGATCACCCGTGGCCTCGCGGGGCATCCCCAGGACCCGCTCGGCGATGATGTTGCGCTGCATCTCGTTGCTGCCCCCACCCAGCGACAGCGCCTGGCGCCACAGGGTCGACTCTCCCGCGTCGCGTCCCGGCGCGTGGCCGTCGGATGAACCTTCCGCCGCCGGCCAGGTGACCCCGTCGATGCCGGCGGCGACGAGGCCGCATTCGGAGCGGATCATGCGGGTCGTCGCCGCGGACAACTTCAGGTACGCGCCCGCGGAAGGGGGTAACTCGCCATTGCGCATCGCGGCCACGACGTGTCCGGTGAGCTGGGCCTGCACGGTCTCGGCCACCCGGGCGCGGGCGACCGCGGCGCGCACCGCGGGGTCCCCGGCGCGCCCCCGTGCCCGGGCGAGCGCGACGAGATCCCCGGCGGATTCACCGTCGGAGTGGAGCTGGAGGCGACCGCTGACATAGTGCGACCCGCCGCCCACCGCGGCGCGTTCATGGGCCAGCAGCCGGGTCGTCACCGACCAGCCTTCGTCGACCTCACCGACCACCGCGGAGACCGGCACGCGGACGTCGTCGAAGAACTCCTGACAGAACTCGTCGGACCCGTCCACCTGGCGGATCTGATCGACCTGGATCCCCGGTTGATGGATCTTCACGATGAACATCGTCAGACCCCGGTGTTTGGGCACGTCCCAGTTCGTTCGGGTCAGACACATCGCCCAGTCCGAGGCGAATGCCGCAGACGACCAGATCTTCGAGCCGTTCAGCACGAACTCGTCCCCGTCACGCAGGGCGTGCATGCGCACGCCGGCCAGATCCGAGCCACCCGACGGCTCGGACAGGAACTGCACCCACAACTCCTCGCCCCGCAGTATCGCCGGCAGGTGCGCCGCCTTCTGGTCGTGCGTACCCACCTCGGCCAACGTGGCGGCGAGGATTCCCAGGGTCGGGACGTTGAAGGAATACGGCATGTCATAGGGCAGCGACTCTTCGGTGAACGCGGCCTGGTGTGCCGGTGAGAGCCCGAGACCGCCGTACGCGGCCGGGAAGCAGATGCCGGCGAATCCGCCGTCGAACAGGTGACGCTGCAACGCGCGTTCGTGGTTGCGCCGGGCCTCGTCACCACGGTTGGGAATGCGCTCGGGGCGTGGCGGCATCTCGGTCGCCAACCAGTCCCGCGCGCGGGCCCGGAACGCCTCCACGGTTTCACCGGTGTCGAGTGACGCGCTCACGCCACGGCCCCCAGCGCGCGGTCGGCGACCCGGTTCAGGTGTTCCTCGGGCGTGCCGTAGGACATGCGGTTCACCGTCACCCGTCGCAGATACAGGTGCAGGTCATGCTCCCAGGTCACGCCGATGCCACCGTGCAACTGCACGCAGTCCTGCACGAGCTCGGTCGCCGCCGGCCCGACGAACGCTTTGGCGACGCTCACGAGTTCATCCGCGTCGGGCGCTCCCCCGGCCAGGGCACGGGTCGCCGCTGCGGTCGTCGCGGCGCAGCGCTGCAGGCCCAAGGCATCGTCCGCGCACCGGTGCTTGAGCGCCTGGTACGAGTTCAGTGGCCGACCGAACGAGTACCGGTCGGCGAGGTAGTCCAGCGTGCGGGCGAAGATCTCCCCGAGCGCGCCGACGGTCTCCGCGCAGCCCAGCACCGCCGCCACCCCGAGCTGACGCGCGACGTCCGCCGCCGCCCGGCCCGGCTCGCCCACCAGGCACTCCACGCCCACCCGCACCCCATCGCATCGCACCGCGGCGAAGCGACGGACCAGATCCAGACCGCCCAAGGGTGTGACCGTCACGCCCTCGGCGTCGGTCGGCACGAGCACCTGGGTGACGCCACCGCCCGGTGAGTCCGCGGCGGTCGCCAACAGCCACGCCGCGCCGGACGCGTGCTCCACCGGCGTCGCCACACCGTGCAGCACCCAGCCGTCGGCCCCGTCGTCCCGGTCCAATCGCAACTGCGGAATCCCGTCGGGTCCCACCGGGCTCCACGCGGCGATGCGACGGCCCGAGCGCAGCTCGTCCAGCACCTCGTCGTGGCCGCCCGTCCGGCTCAGCGTGTCGACGACGACGTTCACCGGTACGAACGGCCCCGGCGCCACCAGCCGGCCGAGCTCCCGCGCGACGAGGGTCGCGTCGGCCAGGCCGTCCCCGGTGATGCCGGCGGCCCCGTCCGCCAACAACGACGCCCAACCCAGCTCCGCGCCCTGTCGCCACACATCGGGGTCATAGCCCAGCGTGTCGTCTGCCAGCCGACGGGTCACCGTGATCGGGCACCGCGCTCCGAGGAAGGCGCGGGTGGTGTCGGTGAACAGCGCCGCGTCGGCGCTCGCCTGGTCTTCCATGTTGTGTCTCCTCGAGAAAGCGGTGCGACCGGTACGACGTGGCCGGCCCGATTCATTTTTCACCGCGTGTCGGCGCGGCAGAGGTAAAGTTATCTAACACTCACGTCATCTATCTGCCAGGAGGCTGTCATGCCGTCCCGTCGCCTCGATTTCCCAGTCTTCGACGCGGACAATCACATGTATGAGTCCCGGGAGGCGCTGACCAAGTTCCTACCCGAGTCCCGGCAGGGCATCGTGGAGTACGTCGAGGTCCGCGGGCGGACGAAGATCGCCCTGCGCGGCCAGATCAGCGACTACATCCCCAACCCCACCTTCGACC
>CAZEAV010000389.1:0-3425 GCA_964510215.1 uncultured Iamiaceae bacterium | reverse complement strand
AGAATCGACACGCGTGCCGCGCCGGCGCCGGCCTGGGCGATGAAGTTCTCCCAGATCAACAGGTACGCGAATCCCCAGACCAGGGCCCGGCGGAACCGCAGTCCCAGTGCGGTGAACAGTCCCGAGTAGGCGACCAGACCCAGGAGCGTGGCCCACACGGCGCCGATGACCAGGTCGACCCCACCGCCGGTGACCGCGGCGATGATCACGGCCACCCCCACCGTGAATGGCAGGCCGATCGCGAGCGTGGCGGTCCATGCCGCCAGTGCGATCACCCAGCGCGGCACCGGGGGAAGCCACAGATACACCAGCGACCGGTCCTCCACCAGGTCGCCGAGCGAGCCGGTGCCGAACACCAGGGCCACGACGGGGGTGAGCAGCGACAGGCCGTACAGGTTCACGAACCGGGTGCCGGCGACGGTGGCGTCGAGGCTGGAGCCATCCGTGACCAACGCTCCGACGACGATGCCGACCACCCCCAGCGCGGTCAGCGCCGCGATTCGACCTCTCGTCGCCTGACTGCGTAGTAGCAGCACCGCCAGGGCACGGAACGACGCGAGTCGATTCGGGGTCGTGGTGGACCGGGTCCGAGCCTCAGGTTCCGGAGTCCCGATGGCGGTCATGATCCGCCGACCAGGTATCGGAACACGCTGTCGAGATCGTCGTCCAGCGGCGCGAACTCGCGCAGGTGGGCCCCGCACCGTTGGGCGGTGGAGGCCACCAGGGTGCGCAGCCGGTTCACGTCGGTCGTCTCGATGTGGATGGTGGTGGGATCCACGAGCCGCACGCCGACGACCGAGCCGACGCCCAACAATGCGCCGGCGAGGGTTCCCGGAGCGTCGGTGACGATCTGGATGCGGTGCGGTCGGTCATCCATGAGGTCCCGGATCGCCCGGAAGTCGCCGGTGGCGGCAAGGCGGCCTTTGGCGAGCACCAGCACCCGTGATCCGAAGCGCTCCACCTCGTCCAGGACGTGGCTGGAGACCAGCACACACCGTCCCGCGGCACCCAGTCGGTGGAACAGGTCGATCATGTGGCGTCGCTGGCGGGGATCGAGCCCGGTCAGCGGTTCGTCCAACACCAGCACACTCGGGTCGTGCACCAGGGCCGCCGCGACCTTGACCCGTTGGCGCATCCCTTTGGAATAGGCGGCGATGCGACGGGAGTCGTCCGGATCGAGCTCGACGACCTCGAGGCAGCGACGCGCCACCCCGGCGGCATCGTCCACGCCGTGCAGGGTCGCGGCGAGACGCACGAACGCGCATGGTGTGTGGGTGTCGAACATCGTCTCCTGTTGGGGGACGAGTCCGATCGTCGCCCGTGCGTCGGCGTCGGCGCGGGGATCGGCACCGAAGATCCGCACCGTTCCCTGCGACGGCGGGGTCAGCCCGCACAGCAGGCGGAGCAGGGTGGATTTTCCCGCGCCGTTGGGGCCGAGGAGCGCGGTCACCCCGGCACCCACCGCGAAGGTCACCTCGGACACCGCGACGACGCCGCCGAACCATTTCGACAGCCCCTGGACCGCGATCACGGCCTCCGACGGCGCCCGGGTCGCCGGTGCCGGTGGCGGTGGCGGCGGTGGTGGCGGGACGACCGCGGTCACCGGGTCACCGCCAGGTTCGAGTAGCGCATCCGGGTGATGATCGCGCCGAGAACGATGCAGCCGATCCCGGTGGCCCACACCGCCGCGGTCGCGATGTCGGTGGACGGACCGGAACTGGTGACGCCGAAGGTCCGGGTGGTCAGCGCCTCGGGGAGGTTGTCGGCCAATCCGACCAGGGCCAGCCAGGGACGGGTGTCCGCGATGGTCGCGGCCACGACCCCCGAGGCCAAGAAGATCATGATGACCGCCGCGCTCGCGAACCCGCGGCGGTCGGTGAAAGCCGAGATCGCCATCGTGACCGAGGTGAAAAGTGCGGCGACGACGAGCCCGGCACCCACGATCCGCAGCGCCATGATCGCGTTGTCCGCTCCGGCGCCCGCGCCATGACCCTGGAGCACGTTCGCCAGCAGCAACAGGAGCTGGGGCCCCGTGGTGACCAGCACGAGTCCGGTGAAGATCGCGGCCGCCTTGCCCAGCAGGTAGGTGTCGCGGGTCAGCGGCGACGCCAGATACAGCCCGAGCATCCCGGTCCGTCGATCCGGGCACATCACGTCGGGCGCGCCGAACGCGGCGAACAGCAACACCGCGAGGACGACGTGTTGGTAGTAGTCGGAGTAGGCGGGCAAGTTGCTCGCCACCGTTGGGTCGTTCTTGGCGAGCGCCACGATGCCCACGAACACGATGGCGGGCACGTACGCGACGAAGATCACCCCGATGGGCAGCAGTTTCGCCCACACCGACCGGCGCAGGCCCAGCATCCGCTGCATCGAGTACACCCAGACGGCGCGGACCGACGCGGCCCGGCCAAGTCGGACGCCGGCGTAACGGCGGTAGCCGCGCTCCAGGATGCGCGCCCCGCCGTCACCGGTGAGGGTCACAGGAGGCGGGGTTCCCGGCGGCTGCGGTGGTGGAAGCGGTGTGTCTTGGCTCACGAGGCGACCGGGGTGTCCTCGTCGAGGAAGGTGTCCTCGAGCGAGCTCTTCCGGGTGGTCAGCCGCCGGATGCCGGCACCGGCCGCCGTGACGGCATCGCGTATCGCGTCGAAGGTCACGTCGGGGTCGTCGTCCGAGTTCGAGGGTTGGACCA
This sequence comes from uncultured Iamiaceae bacterium, assembly GCA_964510215.1. Lineage (GTDB taxonomy): Bacteria > Actinomycetota > Acidimicrobiia > Acidimicrobiales > Iamiaceae > JAFDWI01. The sequence goes on along the minus strand of CAZEAV010000389.1, from coordinate 736 downwards.
CGAGCCGGGGCCCGTCGCGCTCCACACCGAGTCCTCGGGACCGCAGGGTCGTGGTCACCTGGTCCCAGCCGGTGGTGAGCTCCACCACCACACCGGACCGCGCCACGGACAGGGTGTCGATCGGCCCGGACACCGCGACCGTGCCGTTGCGCAGGATCACCACCCCGTCACAGACCCGGTCGACCTCCTCGAGCAGGTGGGACGACAACACGATGTGCATCCCGAACTCGTGGCCCATGCGGCGGATCAGGTCCAACATGTCGTCGCGCTGCAACGGGTCGAGGCCGTCGGTGGGTTCGTCCAGCAGCACGAGCGCCGGGTCGTGCACGATCGCCTGGGCGAGCTTGGCTCGTTGGCGCTGACCGGTGGACATGGTACCGAGCGGGCGGAACCGCTCCTCGCCGAGCCCGACGTGCCACAGCGCGTCCGATGCCCGGTTGATGGCGGCGCGTCGGGGCAGGCCGTGGACCTGGGCGATGTGCGCGACGAAATCCGATACCCGGGTGTCGGCGGGCAGCCGGTGGTGCTCGGGGCTGTAGCCCACGCGGGCACGGATCGCGGGACCGGCGGCGGTCGGGTCCAGGCCGAGCACCCGCAGCGACCCGCCGTCGGGGTGGTGCAGCCCCAGGATCATGCCGATCAGCGTGGTCTTGCCGGCGCCGTTCGCCCCCAGCAGGCCGGTGAGGCCGGGCCCGATCCTGCTGTCGGCCCCGGTGAGCACCGGGGTCGAGTTCCC
>CAZEAV010000388.1:0-3429 GCA_964510215.1 uncultured Iamiaceae bacterium | reverse complement strand
CAACTTGGCGCGGCCCTTGGCCTGCGTGTCCTTGCGACGGCGGGGACGCCCGAGAATCCCGGAGCCGGGGTGCTCGACGACGACGCGGCGGTGGCCGCGGTCATGGCACGCCTGGACGGCCCGAGAGCCGAGGTGGTCGACGCGGACGATGTCGCCGCCGTGCTGGCCGCTCGGAGTAGGTATCTCGAAGCGATCGGCGCGTTCGGACCGCCTGCCGAAGCCGTGGAAGACGGCGGAACGCCCTGAAAATCGTCGGCTGTCCACCGGCGCAGCGGCGGCACTAGGATCGGAGGCCATGGCACGACCCACCCGGTTCGAGGATTTCCGTTGGCTCGGCGACAAACGCACTCAGCGGGTCCACGACCTGGACAACTGTCCCCGGGACGTGATCGATGAGCTCATGGCATCGCGTCAGTTCGCCTCGTTCGGCCCGGACTCACTCGGGGAGGCCCGCAACCGGTGTTACCGGCCCTGTGGATGCCCGGAAGCCGTGGCCGCGCGCGCCGCGGCCGACGACTGAACACAGAGCCGAGCGCGCGCCGGTCATGGATCACCGGTTCAGCTCCGACGGGATCGAGCTGGCCGGGGAATTGGCCGAACCGGAGCGGACCTCGCAAGAGACCGCGACGCTGGTGCTCTGTCACGGCTATCCCGACCCGACCGTCGGCTCGGTGGGTGCCGGCCTGGACCTCTCGGAACTCGGGGCACGCATCGCCTCGACGATGGGGTGGCGCGTGTTCACGTTCCGGTTTCGGGGTTGTGGCACCTCAGGGGGGAACTTCTCACTCGGCGGCTGGCGCGAGGACATCCTCGCCGCGGTGTCCGAGGTGTCCGGGAACGGCATCGCCGGGGTCTGGCTGGCCGGGTTCGGGACCGGTGGTGGCCTCTGTGTGACCGCGGCAGCCCAGTTGCAGGGCCGGGTGGCCGGGGTCGCGACCATGGCGGCGCCCGCCGGATTCGACGACTGGGCCTCCCATACCCGGCGGCTTCTGCAACACAGTCGACAGATGGGGCTGATCCGCGACCCGACGTTTCCCTCCTCGCGTGAAGCCTGGGCCGAACAGCTACGCACGATCCGGCCGGTCGACGATGCGGTGGCGATCGCGGATCTGCCGATGCTCGTCGTGCACGGTGCGGACGACGAGAGCGTGCCGGTCTTCGACGCGCGCGTGCTCGCCGACGCGCACGGAACCGCCGAACTCCGCATCATCGCCGGGGCCGGGCACGGCCTGCGCTACGACCCGAGGGTGATCGCGGTGTTGCTCGGTTGGCTCGACCGCTCCCAGACCCGGTTGGCGTCCGCGTCGAACGACTGACCCGAGCCGTTCAGTCGGTCTTGGCGAGGCCTTTGGCTTTCTGCTCCTTCTTCCAGGCGCGGACCCGGGCCAACGACTCCGCCGAGTCGATGTCGGCGACCGACCGCGGCGTGTCGTCGCCGAACGGGCCGGCGGCTTCTCGCCAGCCGTCAGGTCGCACCCCGAAGCGTTTGCCGAGGACGGCGATGAAGATGCGGGCCTTGTCGTCGCCGAAACCCGGGAGCGCGCGGAGTCGGGAGAACAGTTCTTCTCCGTCGGCAGCTCCGGTCCAGATGCGCTCGGTCACGCCGTCGTAGTCGTCCACGATCGCGGCCGCCAGCGCCCGGGAGCGTTTGCTCATCGAGCCGGGGAACCGGTGGATCGCCGGCTTGGCCCGGAATGCCTCGTCGAATACGTCGGGGTCGCCGGCGACGATCGCTTCGGGGGTGAGCGTGCCGCCGAGCCGCTCGCGCAGCACATAGGGTCCGGCGAACGCCTTTTCCATGGTGATCTGCTGGTCGAGCATCATGCCGAGCAGCAGCGCGAACGGGTCGGTGAGGAGCAGTTCGTCCATCTGGTCGTCGCCGGTCACGGGAAACTCGGGGGTGGCCATGGCCTGCACGTTACCGTCAACACTGTGGCGACCTGCTGGAGCGCCCACCGGCGCTGACCGCGGGGCGGCACTGGCGATACCGACCGCGCCTTGGCGTGGCCTGCGTGCCGTTGCCCGATCGGTGAGCCGCTGCGCAGACAGGGGTTCGCAGTGGAGCCCCCCGGCCTGGTTGCCTGGCGTGGCGGGTTCGCTCGCTCGCCCGAAGCCGCCAAGCCGACTGGTACTTTCGGTGAAATGGCGCGTCGCGTGAGAACCCCGGGACCGAGGACCTGCTGTGGCAGCATTTCACACGCCGGATGACCCGGTTGCGGAGCCGTCCGCGGCTGCCACACGACCTTCGATGACCCCGCGACGCCGCCGGCCGGCCGCACTGGTGGTCGTCGGGGTGTGCCTGCTCGCTGTGATCCCGTTTCTGGTCCGCCCGGGTGCGGCGGCGTTCGGGGTGGTGCGCCGGGCATTCGCCACCGGTCCGATCGCCGACAACTCTTCGCTCACCCAGGGGTCCGGCGGCGGACTGCTCGGCCGCGACCTCAATACGCCGAGTGAACGTTCCAGGGCGTACGAGGGAATTGCGCTCACGCTCCGCAACACGACGAGCGCCCCGATGATCCTGGACCGAGTCGAGTTGATCACCGTCACCAACCTGCGCGGCGTCGTCGTCGAGGTGGCTGCGACCGAACCACAATTGGCGGGCTGCTTCCTCGAAGGCCCCGCCTTCGACCCGGACCAGTGCGGGGTCAGCGTGCCGGTCCGTCGCAAACCGGCGCACGGCTACCGCCTGTCGCCACGAGCCCGGAAGGGCGCCGCGGTCGCACAACGGCCAGGGGCGGCGTCGCCTCGAGCCGACGAAGCCGACGTGTGGGTCAGGATGCGCCTGACCGACCCGGCTTCGGCGGGTGTCGTCGAAGGCATCGTCGTGGACTACCGGGTCGGAGCGCACGGTGCCCTGCGGCGTGCCACGTTCGAACAGAATGCCCGACTCGAGCTCTGCGCCGGACCGCACACGTACGTCTGGACCTGTCACTGACGAGCGCGCGGCCCGATGCGTCGGTGCCGCGGCGGCACGCCGCGCCTCAGCGGGTGAATGGAGGGGTGGTTTCCGGGTCGATGCCGAAGTCACCGATCGCCTTGGAGACTACCTCGCCATCGAGATGCCCGCCGCGGGCCAGAGCCGACAACATGGCGACCGCGATGTGCGCTTCGCTGATCTCGAAGAACCGCCGCAGCGCCTCGCGGGTGTCGCTGCGACCGAAGCCGTCGGTGCCGAGCACGGTGAAGGGACGCGGCACCCACCGGGTCACCTGGTCGGGGACCAGCGTGAGATAGTCGGTGACCGCGACGATCGGCATGGCCTCGGCTGCCAGGTCGCCCCCGTCGGCCCCGTCACCCAGCAACCGGGTGACCGCGGGCGTCCGCGGCGCCTCGCCGGGGTGGAGCCGGTTCCACCGGTCGGTGGTGAGCGCGGCGGCGCGCAGGTGTTTGTAGGAGGTCGCGCTCCACAGGGCGACACCGATGCCGAAC
>CAZEAV010000387.1:0-3431 GCA_964510215.1 uncultured Iamiaceae bacterium | reverse complement strand
GTCCGGGTCAACGCGGTGGCCCCCGGATACATTCAGACCGAGTTGCTGGCCAAGAAGAAGCACCAGTTCGACGAGTGGCTAGCACACACGCCACAGTCACGTATGGGTTCACCCGTGGATGTTGCGGCAGCCGTCTCCTTCCTCTTGCGCGATGAGTCCGAATACTTCTGCGGGAGTGAGTTGCTCATGGACGGTGGCTACACACTCGTGTGAATCAAAGGAGAAGGCCATGAAGGTCGCCATCATGCAGGACTTGGATCGACTCGAACTGGTGAACCGCCCCGAGCCCACCGCCGAGCCGGGCCAGGTTGTGATCGAGATCCGCAGTGTTGGGATCTGCGGCTCAGACGCCGCCTACCTCCACTCCGGGCGCATCGGACCGTGGAAGGTCGAAGGCCCGATCGTCCTTGGTCATGAGACTGCCGGGGTCATCCGCGCTCTAGGCGCCGGAGTGGAGGGCTTGGCCGTGGGACAACGGGTTGCGGTCGAGCCAGGGGTCCCCTGCGGCAGGTGCAGCCAGTGCCGGCGAGGGGACTACCACCTGTGTCCCGGCCTGGTGTTCCTTGCCACGCCGCCGTACGACGGGTGCCTCGCCGAATGCATTGCGATCGACGCGGCCTGTGCGAACCCGATCCCAGATTCCATGACCTATGACCAGGCGGCTCTCGTCGAGCCAGCCTCGGTCGGGCTGTGGGCCGCCCAGCGGGCGGACCTAAAGCCTGGCGAGTCCGTGCTGGTTATCGGTGCTGGTCCGGTCGGCATCCTGGCCGGCCTCATCGCCAAGGCGCTGGGAGCCGGCCGAGTGGTCATTCGAGACATTGCCGACCAACGGCTCGAGGTGGCCCGCCGATGCGGATTGGACATCGATCCTGTCGAAGCGCGCGAGCGGGATTTCGACGTCATGATCGAATGCAGCGCCAACGAGCATGCGCTGGTGGACGGCCTTCGGCGGTTGCGCCCTGGGGGCCGAGCCGCTCTCGTCGGTGTCCCCAAAGCTGAGCTCGTTGGCCTACCCCTGGCCGAATCAGTACCGTTCGAGATCAGCGTGATGCTCGTCCACCGGTACGCGCACACCTGGCCCGCCGTCATCGACCTGATCGCGTCCGGCAGAGTGCCCACCGACCACCTCGTGACTCACCACTTCACTCTTGACCAGGTTTCTGACGCATTCGCCGCGCAGCAGGACGATGAATCATCAGTGAAGGTCATGATCCACCCGACCGCCGACTGAAGGCTGCCGACCCGTCTGTCACGATGGCCGGACCGGAGTCAACTCACCGGTTTCAAGAATCGGGGCAGGGACATCATTTACTGTCAGGACGCCCCGATCCGGGCGCTCCGCTGCGAGCGCTGGGCTGACTACTAGGGTCGAGCAGCTTGCGGCCGTCGTGTCCGCCGATACCGCCTCGGCGGAGGCCGCCCACGCCCTGGAGGCCGCGTGCCGGCTCGACGGCTTCCCGTGCCTGACGACGCCGACCGGCGAGCAGACCGTAGTCGCGGTAGTCGGCACGGGAGCGGTCGGCGGCGCGGACGGGACCGGGGAGGTGCCGCGCTTCGACCCCGCCCGGTTCGCCGGGCAGGCGCTGCAGGCCAGGGTCCGGCGACCGGCCGCTGGCTTGGTGGTCTTGACGGGCAGGCCCTGCCCTTTCACCCGGATCACCGTTCCGCGGACCTCGACCAGGCCGATGTCGAGGTCGACGGCGTCCCAGGTGACGACCGAGGCGTCGCCGCGGAACGCGACTGCGAATCGATCGACCACCTGAGCACGGCATCTTCCCGTGGCCCGTGGCATCGAGACCAATAGTGCCCCGTCGGTTCGGTATTCGTGGTGATCATGAAAACGCACCACGATTCGTTCGACCTACACAGGAGTAGGGCAGACGACGTGGGCAACGCGGAGTTGGAGGAACGATGAGCAGCAAGATCATGACGTTGAGCGAGATCAGCGAGCACACCGGCATACCGGTGGCCACGCTGCGCTATTACCGGGCCATCGGCAGGCGCGGTCCCAAGACGTTCCGGCTGGGTGGTCACGTGGTGGCGCTCGAGGAAGATGTCGAGGAGTGGATCAGGTCGTGCCACGACGCGGTAGAAGCTGCTGGACGCTGAGGAGACCCTGCGACCGGTCCCAGCCACCCCGACCGTCGACCCGGCAAGGCCACTTCGGGTGCGCCATGAAGACAGAGCGTCGTGACTTCAGGCGTCGTGTCACGGACTCCGGCTGATGGCGAGTATCGTCAAGCAGCCGAACGGTCGCTGGCGGGCCCGGTACTACGACGCTGCAGGCAAGCAGCACGCCCGACACTTCGTCTGCAATCGTGACGCCGAGAACTGGATCGTCGAGGTCAACGCATCCGTCCTTACCGGCACCTACGTTGATCCCGAGATGGCCCGCATCCGGGTGGCGGAGTGGTGCGACCTGTGGCTGGCCGGCTACACACCACGGGAGTCGACGGTGCGTCAGGCCAGGGTCCACATCAAGCACATCAAGGCCGGCCTCGGTGAGATGCCCCTGTCGGCAGTCAAACCGTCCACCGTCCGTGCTTGGGTGGCCTCGCTACAAGCGGCCGGCTACGCCGACAGCTTTGTCTACGTGATCTACCGCCGCCTGTCGCAGGTCATGGCCGACGCTGTCCACGACGGCGTCATCTCCCGCAACCCGTGCAGTCGGAGGACCTCCCCGCGCACCGGCCAGCAGCGGCCCTACGTGGCCACGACCGATCAGGTCTGGGCGTTGTATGACGCGATGTCACCCAATCTGCGACCCGCGGTGCTGCTCGGGGCGTTCGCCGGACTGCGGGTGGCCGAGGCCGCCGGGTTGCGGCCCGAGGACGTCGACTTCGACACCGGCCTGATCACCCCGGCGCAGCAGTATCCCGGCGTGCCGCTGAAGTCGGCCACCGCCCACACCCCGATCCCGATCCCGCTGAGATTGGCGGACATGCTCAAGCAGGCGGCCGCCGTCGGGTCCGGCCGCGGCTTCGTGGCCAATGAGATCGGCCAGCCGGTGGGCCCATGGATGGTCGAACGTGAGGTGCGCCAGCTCCGGGGCCGCATCGACGGGCTCAGCCCGGCGTTCCGCTACCACGACCTGCGGCACTACTTCGCCAGCCTGTTGATCTCCTCCGGCCTCGACGTCAAGGTCGTCCAGGCGAGGCTGCGCCACGCCAGCGCCATGACGACCCTCAACACCTACGGCCACCTGTGGCCCGACTCGGACCAGGCCTCGCGGACCGTGGTCGAGGCGGTCTTGCGCCACCACGGCACGGAGTCACGGCCAAGCCACCACTGAGCCCCCGCGTCCGTGACCGTGAGGCTCCGCGCGTGCTGCGCGGACACCGACGCGCAACCTCGTAAGGACAGTTTAAGGACTGTTGGGCCCTCGCAAGCCGCTGACCTGCGGGTTTGCCTACAGGTCGTAATACATCTCG
>CAZEAV010000386.1:0-3450 GCA_964510215.1 uncultured Iamiaceae bacterium | reverse complement strand
GTTGATGTGGATGGGTGAGTCGATCACCCAGCGCGGCGTGGGCAACGGCATGTCGCTCATCATCTTCGTGGCCGTGGCGTCCCGGGTGCCCGTGGAGTTCGGCACGGTGAAAGCCGAGAAGGGCTGGTTCATCATGATCCTGGTCCTGTTGGTGTTCGCCGCGATGATGGTGGCGATCGTCTACTTCGAACAGGGGCAGCGCCGTATCCCGGTCCAGTTCGCGAAACGGGTGGTGGGCCGCCGAATGTACGGCGGCCAGAGCACCTACATCCCCTTGAAGGTGAACGCGTCGGGCATCATCGCCATCATCTTCGCCTCGGCGTTGTTGTACCTGCCGCTGGTGATCGTGGGGATGCTGCCGGTGAAGACCAACCCGGACGGCACGACGGTGAACAACTGGGCCTCCAGTGTGTCCCAGTTCATCAACAACTATCTCGTGTCGCCCACCTCGGTCGTGTACCTGGTGATCTACGGCGTGCTGATCCTGTTGTTCAGCTACTTCTACAACTCGATCCAGTTCAACGCGCCCATGCAGGCGGACAACATCCGAAAACAGGGCGGGTTCATCCCCGGGATCAGACCCGGTCCCCAGACCGAGAAGTACCTGTCCAAGGTGCTCAACCGCATCACGCTGCCGGGCGCGGTGTTCACCGTGTTCATCGCGCTGATTCCCGCGTACTTCCTCACCAAGTACCTGCCCGGTGGCGGGGGGCAGTCGCTCGCGTTCTTCGGGATCTCGGTGTTGATTCTCGTGCAGGTGGCCCTGGACACCATCAAGCAGGTCGACTCTCAGCTCATGCTGCGGAACTATGAAGGCTTCCTGAACCAGTGATGCGGTCGTCCGTCGGGGGGAGCGAGCGATGACCGCCGGGACCCGACTGGTGATGCTGGGTCGCCAGGGCGCGGGGAAAGGCACCCAGTGCGTCCGGCTTTCCCGGCATTACGTCGTGCCGCACATCTCCACCGGGGACATGCTGCGCGCCGCGGTGAAAGCGGGCACCGACGTGGGGATGCGGGCCAAGGAGTACATGGACCGTGGCGAGTTGCTCCCCGACGAGGTGATGGTGGGCGTGGTCGATCACCAGGTCAACGGGTCGGACATGACGCGACGGGGGTTCATCCTGGACGGCTTTCCCCGCACGGTGGCCCAGGCCGAGGCCCTCGCCGGCATCGTCGCCGGGGTCGGCGGGCTGGATGTGGTCATCGACCTCGACGTGCCCGAGGCCGTGGTGTTGGAACGCCTCGCCAGCCGCCGGGTGTGCGTGGACTGCGGCGCCAACTATTCGACGTCGGAGCCGCCCAAGGAAGACTGGGTGTGCGACGAATGTGGCGGCGATGTGGTCCAGCGGGCGGATGACACGCCCGAGGCGATCCAGCGTCGCCTGGATCTCTATGAGCGCGAGACGGCGCCACTCACCGACTGGTACTCGCGGGCCGGTCTGCTCGAGGTGGTGGACGGCCTCGGTACGGCCGACGAGGTCACCGAGCGTCTGGTGGCCGCCATCGATTCCCACTCCGGGACCTCCTGAGCACGATGTTCGGTGGCATCGTCCGCCGCAGCGACGACGAGATCGCGGTGATGCGGCGCGCGGGGCGGGTCGTCGCCGAGATGCACACCGAGATCCGCGCGGCGGTCGCGGACGGGGTCACCACGGCCGCCCTGGATGCGATCGGACGGGACGTGCTCCAGCGCCGGGGCGCGACGTCGAACTTTCTCGGCTACTACGGGTATCCGGCGGTGATCTGTGCATCGGTGAACGAGGAGGTGGTGCACGGCATCCCCGGTGACCGCGTGCTCCGGGACGGCGATGTGATCTCGATCGACTGTGGTGCCGTCGTGGACGGTTGGCACGGCGATGCGGCGATCACCGTGGCCGTGGGCGAGGTGGACGCGGCCACCGAGCGGCTCATCGAGGTGGCCGAAGCCGCCTTGGCCGAAGGCATCGCGACGATGGTGCCCGACGCCCGGCTGGGCGATTACGGGGCCACGGTGGCCCGGGTGGTGCACGATGCGGGTTTTGCGCTGGCGGAGGGTTTCACCGGGCACGGGATCGGCCGGGCGATGCACGAAGCGCCGGCGGTGCCCAATGCGGCGCGGCCGGGCAGCGGTCCCCGGCTGCGGGCCGGGAACGTGCTGGCGTTCGAGCCGATGGTGTGCGCGGGATCCGGAGAGACCAGGATCCTGGACGACGACTGGACGGCCGTGACCGTCGACCGGTCGCGGGCAGTGCACGTGGAGCACACCGTGGCCATCACCGAGCGCGGTCCGGAGATCCTGACGCTGCCCTGAGCGGGCTGTGGGTGTGGAATCGGTCGCCGATCCGCGCATCAGGGGGAGTGGAGGAACCCGCGGGTTCGGCCGCTCGATTCTTCGGTGACCGAGCCGACGATGACGCCTCCCGCACTCACCCCGCGCGGGGAGATCTCGGTGTAGCCCGTCGGCGGGGTGAGCACCGTGGGGGTCGCGGTCGGCGACGTCCACAGCAGCGGGTGGTGGGTGCCGTTCGCGAAATACCCGACTCCGTAGATGATCCCCCCAGGACTCACACCCGTTGGCGAGACAACGGTGTAGCCGGTCGGTGTGGCGAGCACGGTGGTGGTCGCGGTCGCCGACGTCCACACCAATCCGTTCTGTCCGCGGGAGAGACGATTGCCGTTGCCGACGGTTGCGGAGACACGCATGGGCGCGCCCGGTGCGGTCGCTGGGCGGCCATGGCGGTCATACGCGTCGTCGTAGTACTCGGCCGATCTGGCGAGGTCGGCGGCGAGTACGAGGTCGCCTCTGACGTGGACGACCCCGGCCCAGAAGCCCGAGCCGGCTTGATCCGGGATCCGGTGCAGGAGTGTCCGGTAGAGCTCTTCGACGCGGGTGTGGCACGATTCGTTCGATTGGTGGAACGGGTACGTGACAGCGGTCCGTCCATATGCCGCGGCGGTTGCCACCCAGTAGTCGAGCCCGGTGGTGTCGGGGCCACGCAGCAGTATCTTCTCGTAGAGGTCCGTCACCCAGGTACGGAGATTCGACCGGCCGAATCCGGTGAAATATTCCGGCGACGAGTAGAAGTCTGCCGCGACCTTCGCGACTGACATCTTCCCCTACGAGATCTCCTCCACCCAGAACGCGACGCCGCCCGGGTCGCCGGGACGGCCGAGGGTGTTCTCGTACAGGTTGTCCACGATCGCCGTGACCCACTCGGTCGGTGTCGACAGTGCAGTCACCAGGTGTGCGCGCCCCGTAGGTCGCCAACGATTCAGCGGTCGCCGACGCCAGCTCCGACGGCGACGGGTGCCGCCCCAAGAAGTCGTTGTACGCAGCGGTCACGAACGCCTGGTCGTGCGTCAACGGTGCCGCAGCTCCTGCAGGCTCCACCGGTAGGGCCAACGTGGACGCCATCGCCAACACAACCACCGCGATCACGCGCACCGGTCACCCTCGACAAGAATCCTCCG
>CAZEAV010000385.1:0-3451 GCA_964510215.1 uncultured Iamiaceae bacterium | reverse complement strand
GTGCGTCGGTGTTGCGCAGGTCGATCTCGTGCTGGCTCGTGCTGTCCTCGTGGAAGGAGTACTCCACGGGAATGCCCATGGTCTCCAGCGCCCAGATCGTGCGCTTCCGCAGCTCAGAGGAGATGTCCGAGGTCGTCAGATCGAAATACGAACCGTCGTCGACCGGCACCGGAGGAGACCCGGACGTGACTTCGGAGAAGTAGAAGAACTCCATCTCCGGGGCGACGAGAAAATGGAGACCCCGTTCCCCGGCGGCATCCAGATGGCGGCGGAGCACCTGACGCGGATCCCCGGGATGGGGACTCCCGTCGAGTTCGGTCACGTCACAGAACATCCGAGCTTCGCTCTGGGTGCGGTCGGTCCAGGGGAGCAGCTCGAACGTCGACGCGTCGGGTCGCACCAGCAGGTCGTTCTCCACCCGGCGGCTGAAACCGTCGATCGAGGACCCGTCGAACGCCATGCCGTCCGCGAAGGCGTTCTCCAGCTCGGCGGCGGTGATCGCGAACGACTTGAGTTGTCCGAGGACGTCGGTGAACCACAACCGGATCAGCCGCACCTCGCGTTCGGACACGGTACGCAGCACATAGTCGGCTCGTTGTTCCATGCCATCATCATGCGGCGGAGGAGTGCCCGCGGGAAGGGGCACCCCGCTAAGTTCACACTCCGTTCACATTCCGGACACCGCCGCGAAACAGAGCCGCACCATCCTGGCCGGTGTTCGACTCTGATCCGACGCGCTCGATCAGTTGACCCGGCAATCCCCGAGGAGCCCCAACCGTGACTTTCAAGGCCGAATACATCTGGATCGACGGCACCAAGCCGACCGCCCGTCTGCGCTCCAAGACCAAGGTGTGCGCGGACGGTGAATCCCTGAGTCTGTGGGGTTTCGACGGGTCGAGCACGTCCCAGGCACCCGGGAAGGCATCGGACTGCGTGTTGCGCCCGGTGCTGGACGTCCCCGACCCGATCCGGGGAGGCTCCGATGTCCTGGTGTTGTGTGAGGTCCTGGACGTGGACATGACCCCACACCCGTCCAACCACCGCGCACCGCTCGCCGAGGTCGCGGAGAAGTACGCCTCGTTCGAGGCCCTGTTCGGCATCGAGCAGGAGTACACGTTCTTCAAGGACGGGCGACCGTACGGGTTTCCCCAGGGGGGATTTCCGGCGCCGCAGGGCTTCTACTACTGCGGGGTCGGCTCCGACGAGGTGTGGGGTCGCGACATCGTGGAAGACCACCTCGAGGCCTGTCTCGCAGCGGGACTGGGGATCTCCGGGATCAATGCCGAGGTCATGCCCGGACAGTGGGAGTTCCAGGTGGGGCCGCTGAGTCCGCTGGAGGTGTCCGACCAACTCTGGCTCGCCCGCTGGTTGCTCTACCGCATCGCCGAGAACTACGACATCTCCGCGACGTTGGACCCCAAGCCCGTCAAGGGTGACTGGAACGGTGCCGGTGCGCACACCAACTTCTCCACCAATTCCATGCGTGAGAACTACGACGCGATCATCGCGGCGTGCGAGGCGCTGGGAACCCGGGCGCAGCTCCACGTCGACAACTACGGGCCGGGTATCGAGCAACGGCTCACAGGCGCCCACGAGACCGCCATCTGGAACGAATACAGCTACGGCGTGTCCGACCGGGGCGCGTCGGTGCGCATTCCCTGGCAGGTCGAGCGGGATCAGAAGGGCTACATCGAGGACCGGCGCCCGAACGCCAACATGGATCCCTACATCGTGACGCGGCTGATCACCGAGACGGTCTGCTCGGCGTTGTGACCGTGTCGCCGCGGCGCCGCTGACGCCGGGTGCGTCCCGGACCGGGAGTCGGGGTGTTCTACACTCTGTGGGCGCGCGCCCGGCTGGCCAGCACTGTCGACGAGGGGGAGGTCCACTCCGGCGATGATGCGACGAGGGCCTTTGGCCACCATCCCGATCGAGCAACTGCTCACCGAGGCCGCAGCCGAACGCGTCGACGGTGTCGTGCAGATCCACTCCCACCGCGACGGGTTCATCTACCTCGTCGAAGGTGAGGTCTACTTCGCCGAGTTGACGATCCAACCGCCGCTCTCGGAGCGGTTGGTCCAGGCGGGACTCCTCACGCCCGAGCAGGTGGCGCGTCACACCGAACCCGGGGACGACGACGTGTACCTGGCGTTGGCCCTGGACACCGACGACACGATCGACGAAGCCGCGATCGGTGCATTCCTGCTGGACGCGACCGTCGAGGTGCTGGGCGTGTTCATGGATGCGACCCAGGGCGAATACGAACTCGATCCCTACGGCTCCCACTCGGCCGGGGTGCTGGTCTCCTGGCCACCCGCTGACGTATTCGAACGCGTCCGGCAGCGTCGGGCCGAAGTGGCCGCCGCCGAGGCTGCGTCGGCCGACGCGAGCGCGCCGCGGGAATCCGTGCCCGGCGCGTCGCCGGAGTCCGCGGCCTCCGGCGGCGACGATGACGTGATCATCGTCGCGGACCCGAATCCGCCCGGAACGCTCTCGGGGTCCGGGGAGCCGGGTGGGGGAGACACCCGCGTCGTCACCCGCGCGGAAGCGCCCGAGCAGTTGGGTCCGATCCTGTTGGAGCCGGTCGAATGGCGAGTCGTCGTTCTCGCCGCACCCGGAATCTCCACGGCCGAGCTGGCCGACCGCATGAACCTGGACACCGGAACCGTGCGGCGTGTGGTGGCCACGCTGTGTGAACGGGGGCTGCTCGAGACCGTCAACTGAACGCCCCCACCGGGGCGCCCTGGGCGGGCCGGGCAGGTGGACGCAGCGGATTCCGCTTCGTCGCCGCGGTATCGTTCTGTGAACGGTTCCACACGGGTGGAACATTCCTGCACGGGAGGTCTCCGATGCGTCGATACTTCGCCGCCTGCGCGGTGGCCGCGGCCATCGGCATCACCGGGGGCACCGCGGTCGGACTGCACCAGCGCCAGGTGGGCACCGACACCGCGACGGCCGCACCGACCACGACGGCCCCCGGACACCGTCGCCATCACGTCGACCGGTTGCACCAGGTCCTCGCCGCGCTGGTCGCCAAGGGCACGATCACCCAGGCCCAGGCCGACGCCATCACCTCCGCCATGGCCGACGCGGCGGGCAAGGGACACCCCGGCGGGCCGGGTCGCGCCGGGCGTGCGGGGATGGTCGGCCGCGGCATGGAATGGTTCCGAGGAACCGAGCAGGCGGTCGCGCACGCCATCGGGATCCCGGTGGACGAGTTGCGGGCCCAGTTGCGGGCCCACAAGACGATCGCCGAAATCGCCCAGGCCCACGGGGTCGCCAACGCCACGGTGGTGCAGGCCATCGTCGACAGGGTCGACTCGCTGGTGCGCGAGGCGCAGTCCAAGGGGCGACTGACCGCGCAGCAGGCGGCCAGGATCGAGTCCAGGGCATCCGAGGTCGCCACGCGCATCGTCCAGGGCAAGGGCTTCGGTTTCGGACCTGGGAGTCG
>CAZEAV010000384.1:0-3459 GCA_964510215.1 uncultured Iamiaceae bacterium | reverse complement strand
GGTGCGGATGGTCCGACACGAGCATCGTGGTCACTCCGGCCCGGCGGAGCTGAAAGGTGATCGCGTCCTCCCAGATCTCGATCGAGCCCCAGGGGCGCCACAGGAAGTCCATGGCGCCCACGAGCAGGTCGTGGCGGGCGGGCATGCAGGGCAACGAGCCGGTGACGTGCCGGGTGAAGCGCACCGAGCGGGCCGCGAGACGATCCAGGTTCGGGGTGGCGAACTCTTTCGCGCCGTACGGGCCGATGAGGTGCCGGTTCAGGCTGTCGAGCAGCACGACGATCACGTTGCGGGGGCGCGCGGGTCGCCCGTCGGCGTGGTCGGCGTCGGGGCCGGAGATCGGGTCGGTGGAATCGGTCATGGTCGGTCACTCCTCGTTCACGGTGGCATGATCAGAACAGCGGGGCAGGGGCGTCGATCTCGTCGGCGTGGTCGGCCTCGAGCCTCTCGGCCCACCCGGTCCTTCCCGTGGCGCGGAGTCGTTCCAGATAGGCGGCCAGGTGGCCGCGCACGTGGTAGGGCCCACCGTCGGCCAGCACCAGGTGCAACGGGTCGACATGGGTGGCACTCGCCGCCAACTGGTCATCGACCCAGTCGTCCAGCAGGCTCGCCGCCCGCGACGCGACCTGCGGCTCGGCGTCGAACAGGTCGTGCTCCTCGTGCGGGTCGGCCGCCACGTCGAAGAGCATCCGGTCGCGCCACGCGTGATAGCCGTCGTGCAGGGTGCGCAGGTACAGATGATCGCCGAAGCGCAGCCCGCGCTGGCAGCTCCACGCGCCCTGCGAGGTGACGAGGACCTCGCGGCCGACCGACTCGCCACGCCCCAGCGCCTCGGCGAACGACACCCCGTCGTGGACCCGCCTCAGCGACTCCCGCGTGACCCGCAGACCGTTCGCCCCGGCCAGGTCGGCGACGGTCTCGGCCACGTCCAACTGGTAGTGCAGAGCCGGGTCGGTCCCGACGGGCACGCCGGGACCGCACAGGATCATGGGGACGTGGGCGGTGGCCTCGTCGGCGCCCTGGTGGTCGGCGTACACCCCCAACTCGCCGAATCCCTCGCCGTGGTCGGACGACACCATGATCATGGTGTCGTCGAGCACACCCAGGTCGGCGAGGTGGCTCACCAGCCGCCCGACGTGGTCGTCCGCGTAGCGCACGCCGACGTCGTAGCCGTCGAACACGCCGCGCACCGCGTCCAGATCCGCCAGGTTCCACGGGTGCCGGGACGGAAGGCGGTCGCGCGCGGGGTCGTCGAAGCCCCAGGGCTCCTGTGCCGAGTGCGGGCCGGGCAACTCCCAGTCGGCGGCCCGCTTCGCCTCGGTGTACCACGCCGGGATCGGGTCGGTGGCGAACGGGTTTCCGTAGACGTCCGGGGTGTTGTACGGCGTGTGGGGGTCCCACAGGTGAACATGGCAGAACCAGTTCTCCTCCCGGGCGTGTCGGTCGAACCATCCCAGGGCCTCGGGCACCACCTGGTCGGCGGTCTCCATGCCCATTCCCCGCGACGCGTCGACCATCTCGGCGAACCCCATCGTCCACCACACCGCCGAATGCCGCATCGGAAAACTCGAGAACGACGCGGTGCGGAACCCCGACCACAGAAAGCGGGCCGCCCACGAGTTCACCGCAAGGTTCGCGATGAACTCGCGGGCGCCGCCTTCGGGCGCGAGGTCGAGGTTCGCGCCGCGCCCGCCGTGGTTCACCACGCCGGTCTGGATGCCGAAGCGGCCCGTGATCAGCGCGGTGCGGCTCGGCAGGCACGGCACGTCCGACGCGTACACCTGGTCGAAACGGGTGCCCCGCGCGGCGAGCGCGTCGATGTTGGGGCTGGTCGCCCGGTGGTAGCCGTAACAACCCAGATGATCGGGCCGGAGCGTGTCGATGTCGATGTAGCACAGGCGCATGGTCAACTCGTCAGTTCTCGAGGGTGGGGTTCAGGGCACAAGTCGGGTCGCGCGCACGACGGGTCCTGGCGGGTGAGGTGGACGGCGAGCGCGTCGATTGCCCAGCCGATCTCCCGTTCGAAGCGTTCCGAGGGGTCGGCGAACGCGCGCACTCCCGGTCCGGCGATCAGGTGCGGGAGCTGATCGCGGCGGGTCCGGACCGCCGCGGCGATGTCGCCGGCCTGAGGGTGACGTCCATCCTCGCTGTGCCGGGCGACGATCTCGTCGTGGGTGTTGATCCAGATCAGCCCGGCGACGAAATGCAGCGCGTGCGCGGCGGTGTCCGCGGTGAAGCCGGCGCGGACGAGGACGGCGATGCCGTGGTCGACCAGGTCCAGCAGCCACGGCAACTCGTGCGGGGTGACGACCGCGCGCAACGCCAACTCATCCTGTCCCAGCCGCCACCGCCGACAGCCACGCGCGAAGTCGGTCAGCCAGGCCTGCCAGGTCGCGTCGTCGAGGTCGTCGATGCCGAAGGGCGGGTCGGCGTGCTGCACGGTGAGGCGCACCAGGTCGTCGGCGGAGTCCACGTAGTGGTAGATCGCCGAGCGGGTGACGCCGAGATGGTCCGCGACCGACTGCACGGTGAGGTCTTTCGGCGCCAACGCGCCGGCGGCGTCGACCACCTCGTCGAACGTGATCCGCGGCGGTCGTCCCCGCGGCCGCACGACGGTCGTCCCATCGCTCCCGGTGACCGTTGCTTCCGACACGATGGCCACCTTAATTGACGCGTATCGGAAAATCAGCCACAATGAGCGACCACCCGCTCTGGGCCGACGCATCGGGACCGCACGCGTCGTCCACGACCGAGGAGCCGACCATGGCCGACCGTCCCAACATCCTGCTGTTCATGGCGGACCAGCAGCGGGCCGACGCCCTCGGCCCCTTCGGCAACGACGTGGTCCACACCCCGAACCTCGACGCACTCGCGGCGCGGGGACTGTGCTTCGACTCGGCGTGGGGCCAGCACTCGGTGTGCGGGCCGAGCCGGGTGTCGATGATGACCGGCTGGTATCCCCATGTCGCCGGGCACCGATCACTCGACCGCCTGCTCGGCCCCGACGAACCCAACCTGCTGCGCAGCCTGCGCGCGTCCGGCTACGAGGTGGCGATGCCCGGCCACCGGGGCGACGTGTTCGCACCGGGGGTGACCGAGGCGTCCACCGACTTCTGCGGCTACCTCGTCTGGCCGGACCTCGCCGGCTCGCCCGTCGAGTACGCCCATCCCGAGGGCCATCCGATGTATTCCGCGATGTACTTCGGCTCTCAGGGGCAGTCCCCGCGTCTCGACGGCGACGAAGCGACCGTGCAGACCGCGATCCGTTGGCTGCAGGAACGCCGCGACGACCGCCCCTGGGCCATGTGGGTGCCCCTGGTGTTCCCCCATCCGCCGTTCGCCGTGGAAGAACCCTGGTTCTCGCTGCACGACCGCGCCGAGGTGCCGCTGCCCGTCCCCGCGGACGCGGCCGTCGGCAAGTCCGGGTTCGTCGACGCCTACCGGCGCATCTACGGCTGG
>CAZEAV010000383.1:0-3467 GCA_964510215.1 uncultured Iamiaceae bacterium | reverse complement strand
GTTATTTCGCCCCGGGCCGCCCGGTCGAGGTCTTGTACCGGATCGGTGAGGTGCGGGTCGGGGTGTGTGTCTGTGAGGACCTGTGGGATCCCGCCGGCCCCTTTGCCCGTCAGGCTGCCGGAGGGGCGAACGTCGTGGTGAATCTGAACGCGTCGCCGTACGCGGCCGGGCGTCTGGACGAGCGGGAGCGGATGCTGGCCACCCGTGCGGCGGACGAGAGCTGCGCACTGGTCTATGTGAACCAGGTCGGCGGCCAGGACGAGCTGGTATTCGACGGCGGCTCCCGCCTCCTGGATTCCTCGGGGAGGATCGTGGCCCGGGCAGCGCAGTTCTCGGCCGAGGTCCTCGTCGCCGACCTGGAGATCGCGCCGGTCTACCGCAAGCGCCTGTTGGACCCGCGGGGACGACGGAGCGGTGAGGCGTTGGGCGAGGTGACGCTCATGGGGACCCGCGCGTCTGCCCGCCCGGCCGTGACCGACCGCGCGGAGCTGGACGCACGCACCCCGGAGGGCGAACTCTGGGCGGCGCTCGTCACCGGAACCAGCGCGTACGTGCGCAAGAACGGTTTCACCGACGTGGTCATCGGATTGTCGGGCGGGATCGATTCCTCGCTGGTCGCGGCGATCGCGGTCGATGCGCTCGGCCCGGATCACGTTTATGGCGTGGCGATGCCGAGCCGCTTCTCGTCGGATCATTCGCTCACCGACGCGGCGAAGCTCGCGGGGAACCTGGGCATCGACTTCTCGACGATCCCGATCGAATCCGCACACGGCGCATTCCTGGGGATGTTGGCCGAATCCTTCACCGGCCTCGCCGAGGACCTCACCGAGGAGAACCTGCAGGCGCGTATCCGGGGGGTTCTGTTGATGGCCCTGTCGAACAAGTTCGGTCGACTGGTGCTCACCACGGGGAACAAATCCGAGATCGCGGTGGGGTACTCCACGCTGTACGGGGACACCGCGGGGGCGCTCGCCGTGATCGGTGACGTGTTCAAGACCGAGGTGTACGCGCTGTGCCGGTGGCGGAACGCGCAGGGTGACGGCGAGCGCATTCCGGAGCACGTGTTGACCAAAGCCCCGTCCGCGGAACTGCGCCCCGACCAGCGCGACGACCAGAGCCTGCCCGCCTACGACGAACTGGACCCGATATTGCAGGGATATGTCGAAGGGGACCTGCGCGCGGAGGTGCTGATCGACCGGGGTCACCGTCGTGAAGTGGTGGAACGGGTGCTCGCGCTGGTGGATGCCGCCGAGTACAAGCGGCGCCAGATGCCGCCGGTCGTCCGGGTCAGTCGGCGCGCATTCGGCAAGGATTGGCGGCTCCCGTTGATCAACCGCTTCCGAGGCTGAGGTCGCTCGCCGAACGGTTTTCCGCCGCTTCCTCGGCGCGTCGAGGCGAGGCCCCTCCGACCGGCTCGAACCGGCCTTGGATTGGATGACACGCCTGTAGTATGACGATCGTGTGACGGTCAAAAGTCACAATGCATCGACTTTCGTAACATCATTCGCTACGGTGCTCTCCGGCCTGCTGGGCACTCGGTGAGGAAACCGAGCGACAACGTGTCGCCACCGATGAACGTTCCGGGCCACTCGACAACCCCTAGACCTGCCATGCACATCCCGATGTCCATCCGGGCGCGGCGGTTGTGCGCCGGGAAGAGTTCCCGGACCGGCCCACCTCGTGCATGAAGGTGGATCTCCGGCAGGCGGAAAGGAGTCAGGCCGATGCGCCGCCTCAAACCTCTGATGCAACCTGTCGTCTCCGCGTTCATCGCGTTCACGACGCTCACGCTGGCAGCACTGTTCGCCACCAAATCCTCCCGGGGAGCCGAAGCTCCCGAGGTCCGGGCACACGAGGCCTCCCGCAGGCCACGGTTCACCAGGAAACTCTCCCGGGTGCACGCCGTGCCCCTGGTTGCACTACTGGCCATCGGCGCCACGGCATTCGCCGTGGGATCCGAAGCATCGCCCACCCCGGATTCCAACGCCGCGGGCACCGCGGTCCACCACCGCGCCCCCGCGACCACCGAGGCCACGACCTCCACGACAGCGTCCACGACCACCCAGTCGCCCACGACCACGGCGGCGCCCACGACCACGGTGGCGCCGCCCACCACGGTGCCACCCACCACGGCGGCGCCCGTGACCCAGCCGCCCGCAACCCAGCCGCCGGCTCCCCAGCCGG
Organism: uncultured Iamiaceae bacterium; assembly: GCA_964510215.1. Lineage (GTDB taxonomy): Bacteria > Actinomycetota > Acidimicrobiia > Acidimicrobiales > Iamiaceae > JAFDWI01. The sequence goes on along the minus strand of CAZEAV010000383.1, from coordinate 1,283 downwards.
CACCGCAGCCGGTCAGCGTGCACGGCGCCTGCGGCGGAAACCTGCCCCCGTGCTGCATCATGATGCGTGAGTCGGGTGGCGACCCGTCCGCGGTGAACCCGTCGTCGGGTGCGTCGGGGAAATGGCAGTTCATGCCCGACACGTGGGCGAACTACGGCGGTTATCCCACCGCCGCCTCGGCCCCCGAGTGGGTCCAGGACCAGCGCGCGGCTCAGGTTTGGGCCGGTGGTGCAGGTGCCGGCCACTGGGGTGGCGGCTGCTGATCCGGCGGTGACGCGCCCGTGGCAGAATGACGGACCGATGTCCGGTACCGGCGATCCCCCAGACGTCGGGGGCGTGCGGACCCCGAGTGGTCCGCCTGCGCCCGACATCGCCAGTGCCACCGCGAGGCTCGGCACCTACGTCTGGTGGGCGACCAGCCTGTTCGAGCTCACCGGTGCGTGGGCCCGCTCGGAAACCCGGACGAGGGTGAAACGGTTCCTCGCCGGTGCGGCGGGCCGCTTCGCCTGGCAGGCGTCCGAATGGAACGACCGCCTGCCGCGGCTGCGTGAGGTCGATCGCGCCGTGGTGGTCTGTCCACCCGATGCCGAGTCCGAGCAACGGATCCGGACCCTGGGCGGGCTGACGGCCACCGATGACCGGTTGCGGGCACTGCAAGGGATCACCGGCGATCTGCAGGAGCTCTTCGCCGAGCACGCGGCGGCGGCCGAACCCGTTCGGGACGGCGCGGTGCTGCGATCGTTGCGCCGGGTCGGCGACGACCTCGATGGGCTGGAGCGCGACATGATGGCACTGGACGGCAGTTCCGACTAGTATCGATCGGGACTATTTGCGCGTCGAGCGACGTTGCGCGCCCGGTGACACGCCTCGAGGGTGGAGCCCCTTGACCGGGTGGGTATCCTACACAGCACACCGGAGCAGTCAGGTGCGATCCTGACCGCTCCGTTCCGTCCGCTTCGAGCGGTCGAGAGTCCAGCGTCCGAAGCCGTCGGGGCCCACCGCTCCGGCCCACAGTAAAGGTAGTGACTTGGCCAAGGAGCGAGTAGAGCGCGACGAAGAGGACCTCGTCCGTCTCTATCTGACCGACATCGGGCAGTATCCACTGCTCACCAAGGACGACGAGGTCCGCCTCGCCCAGGCGATCGAAGCCGGGAACGCGGCCCGTGAAGAGCTCGAGAGCGGTGGCAAGGTCACCCCGGCCCGCAAGCGGGAGTTGCGCCGCAACTCCCGACAGGGCGACCGGGCCGAGCGCACGTTCGTCCAGTCCAACCTGCGTCTGGTGG
>CAZEAV010000382.1:0-3469 GCA_964510215.1 uncultured Iamiaceae bacterium | reverse complement strand
GGCCCGTTTCGTCGCCGCGATGGACGACGACCTGGGCACCCCCGCCGCCACCGCGGTGGTGTTCGACACGGTGCGCCGCGCGAACGGCGCGCTGGACTCGGGCGACCGGGACGTGGCCGGCCCACTGGCCGCCGCGGTGCGCGAGATCGCCGCCGCAGTGGGGCTCGAGATCGGCGCGCAACCGCGCGACGACGTGCCCGAGGACGTCCGGGCGCTCGTCGAAGCTCGGGATGAGGCCCGCACCGCAAAGGATTTCTCCCGTTCCGACGCCCTACGGGACCAGCTCAGCGAGGCGGGTTGGCAGGTGGAGGACACCCCGTCGGGGACCCGCGTCACCCGGCGCTGACCACAGCCCGCGTGCCCGACCCTCGGCCCGGTCGTGCGGCAGCCCGAACCACCCACCGGGCCGCGAAAGTTGCGATAAGTGTTTGCCGAGTCGTTAGGGTGGATAGTCGCGGCGCGTGCAATCGAATTTTTCGCGCCCTGAGATCCGTTGTCAACCCGAAGGAAGCCGCTGTCGGCCCGCACTCGTGCGGGGATCCGGCGACGACCCCACCATCAGATGACAATCAAAGCGCAAGGCATCTACAAGATCTTCGGCCCCGACCCTCGGAAAGCCTACGAGTGGGCGCAGAAGGCGAAGATGGAACAAAAGAGCCGCGCCGAGGTCCACGCACTGCTCGCCGAACACGGCTACACCGCCGCGGTGAACGACGTGTCCTTCGACATCGCCGACGGCGAGTTCTTCGTGATCATGGGCCTGTCGGGCTCGGGCAAGTCCACGCTCGTGCGCACCATCAACCACCTGCACCCCGCGACCGGGGGCACCGTGGAGATCAACGGCATCGACATCGGCGGGCTCGACGACAAAGAACTGCGTCAGCTCCGGGCCGAGCAGATGTCGATGGTGTTCCAGCATTTCGCCCTGCTGCCGCACCGCAGCGTCCGCGACAACGCCGCGTTCGGCCTTCGCATCCAGAACATCTCCAAGGCCGAGCGTTACGAGCGGGCCGACCGGGCGCTCGTCCAGGTCGGGTTGGAAGGCTGGGGCGACTCACTGCCCGGCGAGCTCTCGGGCGGCATGCGCCAACGCGTCGGTCTGGCCCGCGCGCTGGCCACCGAGGCCGACATCCTCCTCATGGACGAGGCGTTCAGCGCCCTGGACCCGCTCATCAAACGCGAGATGCAGGACCTGCTGATCGAGCTGCAGTCCGAGCTGCAACGCACGGTGGTGTTCATCACCCACGACCTGAACGAGGCCATGCGCCTGGGCGACCGGATCATGGTGCTGCGCGACGGCTCGGTCGTGCAGATCGGCACCGCCGAGCAGATTCTCACAGACCCGGCGGACGACTACGTCGCTTCGTTCGTGCAGGGCGTGGACCGGTCCCGGGTGCTCACCGCGGACGGGGTGATGCGGCGACCCGTGGCCACGATCGGCGTGTGGGAAGGCCCGACCTCCGCATTGCGGAAGATGGAGGAACAACAGGTCGCCGCGCTGTTCGTGTTGAACCGGGATTCGCGCATTCTCGGAACCGTCAGCGACGAATCGGTTGCCAAGGCCCTGCGAAACCGGGTCGAGGAGCTCGAGGAGATCCTGAACACCGAAGAGGTGACCAAGGTCTCCCCCGACACGCTGCTGGGGGAGCTGCTCGTTCCGCTCGCCTCGAATCCCCTGCCGATCGCGGTGGTGAACGATGACAACGAACTGCTCGGCGTGGTGCCCCGCGCGGCCCTGCTGGAAGGCCTCAGCGACACGACCGGCGAGGTTGCGGCCATCGGTTCTCCCCAGGGCGGGGAACCCCCGGCGGTGAACGGTGAACCCGGGGCGTCGGTCGACGGCGGGGCCGCCGCCATGATCGAGACCACGACGACGGATGGTGCCGGTGTCTGAACCCGCAGGCGTGCTGTTCGCCGACGTCTTCCAGAACATCTCGGACTGGATCTGGGATCAGATTCCCAGAATCGGTGTCGGCACCTGGATTTCGGACCGCATCGACGACCTCAACAACAACGTCGAGTTCATCTTCAACTGGATCCGCAGCTTTCTGAACTGGCTCAACACCGGGCTCACCGATTTCCTGACCTGGCCGATCCCGTTGATCGTGGCCATCGTGGTCGCACTGATCGCGTGGCGCGCCAAAGGATGGGGGCTCGCGCTGTTCAGCTTCCTGGGGCTCCTGCTGATCAAGGACATGGGTCTGTGGGATCACGCCATGATGACCGTCGCGTTGGTCCTGATCTCCGCGGCGATCGCGGTCCTCATCGGCGTCCCCATCGGGATCCTGGCGGCCCGCAACCGGATCGTCAGTGCGATCGTGAAGCCTTTCATGGACTTCATGCAGACGATGCCGGCCTTCGTCTACCTCATCCCCGCGGTCGGTTTCTTCGGCCTGGGAGCGGTACCGGGTGCCGTCGCGACCGTCGTGTTCTCGATGCCGCCGGCGGTGCGGCTCACCGAGCTGGGTATCCGCCAGGTCGACGAGGAGGTCGTCGAAGCCGGTCACGCGTTCGGGGCGACGCCGCGGCGGATCCTGTTCAGCATCCAGTTGCCACTCGCCCGCCCCACGATCATGGCCGGGATCAACCAGGTGATCATGTTGTCGCTCTCCATGGTCGTGATCGCCGGCATGATCGGCGCCGATGGGCTGGGCCTGGACATCCTGCGCGCCCGGACGCGACTCGACACCGCCTCCGGTTTCGAAGCCGGCATCGCCGTCGTGATCGTCGCGGTGATCCTGGACCGGCTCACCGGATCGCTCGGTGCCGAGGGCGCGGCGACCAAGCAGTCGATCTTCCATTGGCTGGGTGGCCTGGTCAGTCGGGATGCCGAGGACACGGCCCGCGCCGCCGCGGGTTCCGACGACGACCAGCAACCCGACAACGCACGCAAGTCCGCCAACGCGCCGCAGTCCGGCACATCGGTCGGCGCATGAAGTCACCGTCGGCCCGCACCGGGTCGGCAAGTTCTCCAACACAACACAAAAGGAGCTGATGCCTCGTGGATCGAGGAAAAACCAAGAAGAACAAGCGCATGGTGCGCTCGGTCGGTGCACTCTTCCTGGCAGGGGCCATGGCCTTGTCGGCCTGCGCGAGCAGCGGGAGTACCACCGATTCCGGCTCGAAGTCGACCGAGGCGGGTGGTGGAGCATCCGGCAAGACCTGGACGCTGCAGACCTCGAGCACGCCAGCGATGCTGGCCGCGTTGAAGAAGGCCATCAAGGACAAGAAGCCCATCGTGGTCACGCTGTGGCACCCGCACTGGGCGTATTCCCAGATGGACCTCAAGGTGCTCAAGGACCCCAAGGGTGCGATGGGCGCGAGTGAGCACATCTACCTTACGGCGAACAAGAAGTGGGCGGCCTCGCACACCGACCTCGTCGCCGCGTTGAAGAAGTTCAAACTCGACAACGACCAGTTGGGGAACCTCGAGAACCTCATCCAGAACAAGTACCCCAACGACATGGAC
>CAZEAV010000381.1:0-3474 GCA_964510215.1 uncultured Iamiaceae bacterium | reverse complement strand
CGCCGACCATGGGCATCGCGGACGGCGTCGACGAGGTCCACAAGGCGACCGTCGCCCGCCGGGTCCTCAAGGACTACCGCCCGCACGAAGGCAACTGGCCGACCGAGTACCTGCCCGCCAAGCGCCAAGCCGCGTGGGAGAAGTTCGAGCCGAAGTTCGAAGAAGACCCCGAGTTGCGCGAGATCGCCGAGAACTACAAGCGCTACTTCGCGGGTCGCCGTTGAGCTCGCGCTCGACACCCGCCACTTCAGGAACACGCTCGATCTGCCGACTCGCGATGCACCTGCCCGATGGCCGCCGTCGGCGATAGGTTCGCCCGCGGGCGGTTCGCCGCCCGGCACCACTGCATCCGGAGAGGAGCTCGGTATGGATCCCCAAACCGTCCCGGCCGAGGTGGCGGCACGGCCGCGTCTGCGCGGTCGACTCCACCTGGTCACCGCGTTTGCCGCCGTGGTCGGGCTCGTCGTGCTCGTCGAGAATGCACACAGCACTCGGGCGTGTGTCGCCGCGTGGGTCTACGGGTCGACGTCGATCGCGCTCTACGCGGTCAGCGCGACCTACCACGTGTTCGCCCGGTCACCCCGACTGCGTGCGATCATGCAGCGGGCGGATCACACCATGATCTACGTGCTGATCGCGGGCACGTTCACGCCGATCGTACTGCTGACCGTGCACGGGTGGGCCAGGCTGGCGGCGCTGGCGATCATGTGGTCGGGGGCGATGGTCGGGATCGTGATGAAGCTCGTCTGGTTCAACCGGTTCCACAAGTTCTGTGGCGCGCTGTACCTGGTACTCGGCTGGGCGGGACTGATGGCATTTCCCGCGCTGTGGCCGCGGCCGGTCGTCCTGGCGCTCATCGCGGGCGGGGGACTCCTGTACACCGCCGGGGCCGTCCTGTTCGCCGCCAAGCGCCCCCGGCTGAAAGGCGCCTGGTTCGGCTACCACGAGGTGTGGCATGTCCTCGGCGTTTCCGCCGGGGTGCTGATCTTCATCGCGAACCTCCACCTGGTGCAGACCGGCTGAGACCCAGCACCTGGGCAGGGCGAGGCTCAATGGGCGACCGTCGTGGTGGTCGTCACGGGCTCGGCCAACTTGTGGCCGTCTTCGGTGAGCAACGCGGCGATGATGATGAGCTTCTTCGACGTCCGGTTCGCGCCGTAGTGCACCATCCCGTTCCGTTCGATCACCGAATCGCCGGCATGCAAGGTGGTCTCGGCCGGCCCGGTGAGGGGCGTGTCGGTCGTGCTTCCCGCCCGGCGCACCAACGCCGTGCCCGAGACGACGGTGTAGGTCAGCGTGCCCGACACGATGCGGGCCATCTGCACCCCCGGGTGGATGTGGGGCACGAGCTTGGCGCCAGGGGCGATCGTGTAGCGGACGAGCGACAAGGTGCTGCCCTTGCCCCCCGGTGGGTCGACCAGGTTGTCCAGCACATCGGACTGCACCGCGACCGTGGTGGTCGGTGCGCCACCCGCCGAACTTGTCGTGGCGGGCTTCTTCGCCGTCGTCGATGATGCACCGGTGGCACCTGTGGACCCACACCCCGCCAGTGCCACGGCGCCGAGGGCGAAGCTGACGATGACGACACGAACGTTGCGCATCCGGCGAAACTAGCCCGTCAGATCGCGCTCGGCTCGACAACGACCGCCCTTGGTCCGGCCCGACCCGAGGCGGTGGGTGGCGGGGTTCAGCTCGCGGTCGCGACCAGATCGGCCGCGTCCGCGGGTACCGGCACCGGCCCTGCCGCGGACGAGTCGGCCGACGCGGGCTTCTCGGCGAGAGCCGCCGCGGCGTCGTGGCGGTGACGTTCATAGGCCCAACCCGGGCCGCGCAGCACGAAAGATAGGCGGTCCGACCAGGTGGTGGCGTTCGCCACGTCGCGCAGCATGTCGAAGTATTCGTGCGCGGCCACCCTGAGCGGATTGAAGGTGTCGATGTTCGTGGTGAGTCCGTACACCACCGTTTCGTCCTCGCGTTCGAACGTGCCGAACAGGCGATCCCACACGATGAGGATGCCGCCGTGGTTGCGGTCGATGTACTGGGGGTTCACCCCGTGGTGGACCCGATGGTGCGAGGGGGTGTTCGCGAACGCCTCGAAGGGTCCCATCTTCTCGATGGCGTCGGTGTGCACCCAGTACTGGTACAGCAGGTTGATCGACCGCGACGAGGCCACCAGCTCCGGGCGGATGCCGATGAGCGACAGCAGCGTGTAGGGGACCATGAACAAGAACGGGTCCGACACCGCCTGACGCAGCGCGGTGGACAGGTTGTAGCGCTCGCTGGAGTGATGCATCACATGGTTGGCCCACATGAAACGTGTCTCGTGCCAGATCCGGTGGTTCACGTAATACAAGGCGTCCCAGCCGGCCACCGCGACGCCCCAGGCGAGTGCGCCGGTGCCCAGATCGCGGACCACCCTGTGCTTCCACATCGCATCCGGGCGGGTCAGATGGCCCCACGCGGTGGTGACGGCGGTTCCCCCGGCGACGATCGACGCCACCCCGCCGATGCGTGCGACCTTGCGGGCGATCCGCGTGCGCCGCCGACGTGTCCGCCGTCCGGTCTCGGCCGCGGGGTCGATCGTGCCGGAACCGTCGCCCGTCCCTTCGGCAGCATCTGTGGCCACGGCGGCTTCGGCGGCTTCCTCGACTTGTGCCTTGCGCACGACGGCGTCGGCGGCGGTCGTTGCGGCGACCGCACCCAGCGCGCCGGCGACGAGAGCCTTGCCGAAGCGGCCCTTGCCCGGCGTGATCGGCCCGAGAAGCTTCGGTGCCACCAACGGCACCAGCAGGCTCGCCCCGCCCATGGTGAGGCTGGTGAGGGTGTCCCGCCACTCGTAGTCTCCGGCGAGATGGATCCCACGCTTCTGCCGGGACCGGTGGTGCAGATACTCCGCGCCCATGGTCGCGTAATAGGCAGGGATCGCTATGACTTCCAACTTCGCCACGTGACGGTGACCCCCGGTTGTCGAATGATGCGGACGATGACGACTCTACCGAAACCCACGCGGCTGCCCGTAGGCGCGCGGAACTTGACCCGCCGGTCAAGGTTGGGTCAGCATCCGGGGTGAGTCGGTCCGGTCGGGGTCGACGCGGCCGTGCACCAGGGGACATCTTCATCGTGGACAACTCGACAATGCCAGTAGGGACCATCGATCACGAGGCACTCCGTGAGCGGTACCGCCGGGAGCGGGACAAGCGGCTCCGCCCGGACGGCAACGCCCAGTATCTGGAACCCACCGGACGATTCGCTCACCTGTTGGAAGACCCGTACGTTCCCGTGGTGGACCGCGAGCCCCGCACCGATGAGGTCGACGTCGCCTGCATCGGTGCCGGATGGGCCGGGCTGGTCACGGGCGCCGCGCTCCGCGATGCCGGCGTCGAACGGATCTGTCTGATCGACAAGGCCGGTGACGTGGGCGGGGTGTGGTACTGGAACCGGTACCCGGGCGCGATGTGTGACACCGCGGCGATG
>CAZEAV010000380.1:0-3484 GCA_964510215.1 uncultured Iamiaceae bacterium | reverse complement strand
GGTTCGGCGTGTTCGCCCTGGGTCGGAACCATCCGGTGATCGCCCGCGCCGTCCACGACGCGATCACGATCGACGCGCCCCATCTGGTCCAGCTCGACTGTTCGCTCCCCTCGGGGCTGCTCGCAGAAGCCCTGTGTGCCCGCGCGGGGAAGGGAATCGAGCGTTGCTTCTTCACCAACTCCGGCGCGGAATCCGTGGAGACCGCCATCAAGTTCGCCCGCCGCCACACCGGCCGCTCCCGGATCCTCTACTGCGACCACGCATTCCACGGCCTCACCACCGGGTCGCTGGCGTTGAACGGCAGCAGGGAGTTCCGTACCGGGTTCGGCACACTGATCCCGTCGACCCAGATCCCCTACGACGACCTGGACGCGCTGGAGACCGAGCTCGCGAAGGGCGACGTGGCGGCGTTCGTGTTCGAACCGATCCAGGGCAAGACCGTGCACGTCTCCCCGGTCGAATCGCTCCGGGAGATCCGATCACTGTGCACCGCCCATGGCGCGCTCATGGTCACCGACGAGGTCCAGACCGGCCTGGCGCGCACAGGTGCGTTCTTCTGCCATCAGCACGCGGACGTGGTTCCGGACATCATCACCTGCGCCAAAGCGCTGTCGGGCGGACTGGTCCCCGTCGGAGCGGTCCTCACCACCGACGCGATCTGGCGATCGACCTACGCCGCGGTCACCGACGCGATGGTGCATTCGTCCACCTTCGCCCAGAACACCCTGGCCATGGTCGCCGGCCTGGCGACGCTGAGCGTGTTCGACGACACCGACATCATCGCCGCCACCCGACGCGCGGGGGACGCGCTCACCCGGGGCATCACCGAACTCGCCGAACGCCACCCCGAGATCGTGGACGTCCGCGGGCGGGGACTGATGATCGGTATCGAATTCGACCGGCGACGAGGCACGCGGGGCCGGGGCACGTTCCGGGCGCTGGAGACCGTGCGCCAGGGCCTGTTCGCGCAGCTCGTCGTGGAACCACTGTTCAACGAACACCGCATCATCTCCCAGGTGGCCGCAGACGACGTCAACATCATCAAGTTGCTCCCGCCACTCATCATCGACGACGCCGACATCGAGCGCTTCCTCACTTCTTTCGATGCGTCCCTCACCCAGGCGTCGCACGTGGGCCGCGCGTCGGCACGCCTGGGATGGAACTTCGCGAAACGCGGGCTGCGTACGGGAGCGACACGAAATTGAGTACCGGGACCGCTGGCATCGGCACGGACGACCTCGTCGCCGTCACGGGTGCGTCCGGGTTCATCGGATCGGCCATCGTGCGCGCGGCGGTACGTCGCGGGGCCAAGGTCCGGGCACTGGTCGAACCGGGCACGGACACAGCCAACCTCGCGGACGTCGACACCGAGGTGGCCGCGGTGGACATCCGCGACGCCACGGGCATCGGCGACGCCGTCGCCGGCGCGACGCTGGTGATCCACACCGCCGCGCTGTACCGGTTCTGGGCGCCCGACCCGGACCGCTTCGCGACGGTGAACGTCGAGGGAACCCGCAACGTGCTGGGCGCCGCCGCCGAAGCCGGGGTGCGGAGCGTCTACACCTCCACGGTCGGCACCATCGGGCTGCGTCCCGGCCAGGCGTCCGACGAGGGTGACTACGCCGATGTCACGCACCTGTTCGGCCACTACAAGCAGACCAAGTACGTCGCCGAGCACGAGGCTCTGCGCATCGGCGCGCAGGGCGCCGACATCGTCCTGGCGCACCCCACCTTCCCGGTGGGCCCGCGCGACCGCACCCCCACCCCGACCGGCGCTTCGATCCTCCGTTTCCTGAACGGCGGCATGCCCGCATACGTGGACACGGTCCTGAACGTGGTGGACGTCGACGACGTCGCCGAAGGCCATCTGCTGGCAGCCGAACGGGGGCGACGGGGCCGCAGCTACATCCTCGGCGGCGAGGATCTCACCCTGGGCGAGATGCTGGACGTGCTCGCCGCCCACACCGGCTTGGCCGCGCCCAGGCGTCGGGTGCCCCACTGGACGGTGCTGGGAACCGCCCGGATGAGTTCGCTCGTTCAGGGCCGCCTGCTGAAACGTGAGCCTGCCGTGCCGCTGGAAGCCGCGCGGATGTCCACCACCGCGATGTCCTTCGACGTCTCCCGGGCCCGTGACGAACTCGGCTACTCGCCGCGCCCCGCCACCGAGGCCCTCGCGCGCGCCGCGGACTTCTTCATCGACAACGGCTACGTGAAAGCGAGCCGCGCGGCGAAGATCAGCCGGCCCGGCGACGCGTGAGGCGCCGCCGCGACTCCAGGAAGTCCACGAGCACGTAGTCCCCGAGGCTCTCGGGGGTGGTGAAGAACGCCCGCCCCCGGTTCATCTCGGTGAGCTTCTCGATGAACAATCCGAGCCCGTGGGATCCGCCGAGCATGAAGGTGTTGATCCGGATGCCCGCACGGGTGCATCGGGCCACCTCGGTGAGCGTGGCATCCACCGTCGCCCGGATCGGCGGGTAGTGGAACAGCACCTCGCCGCTCTCGGTGATGTGCGCGGTCGGTTCCCCGTCGGTGATCATGATGATCTGCTTGGTCCCGTGCTCGCGGGCCAACAGTCGCCGGGCGAGGACGAACCCGTGCTGCATGTTGGTGCCGTACACGTAGTCCCACGACACTGCGGGCAGTTCGGCCGGTTCGATGATCCGTGCCACCTCGCTGAACCCCACCAGGCCGAGATAATCGCGGGGGAACCGGGACGAGATCAACGAGTGCAGCGCCATCGCGACCTTCTTTGCCGGCAGGAAGTTGTCCTGCATGGGCATCGACAGCGACAGGTCCACCATCAGGACCGTGGCGGTGCGCACGCTCTGGGTGGTCTGGGCGATCTCGAAATCGTCCGGATCCAGATGCACGGGCACGCCGGGGCCGGATCGGCTGAGTGCGTTGCGCAACGTGCGCTGGATGTCGAGGTTGAACGGGTCCCCGAACGCATAGGGGCGGGTCTCCTCGGTCCGCTCGTGACCCTGACCGGAACGCTGCAGCTCGTGGTCACCGAAACGGTCCCGGCTCAACGTGTCGAAAAGTTCGGCCAACGCGTTCTTGCCGATGCGGCGGAGCCCGGCCGCGGTCAACTCCAGGCGCCCCTCGCGCTGTTCCACCAGACCGGCCTCGGTCAGCATCCTGGTGAGCTCGGCCAGCCGCTCCAGGCTGCGGGCGGCGTCGGGTCCCAGCAGACGCTGGGCCCGGTCGATGTCGGCTTCGGCGAGCGCACCCGGATTCGCGGCGGAGCGGATGAGGTTCTCGAGCTGGTCGAGATCACCCAGCTCACCGAAGAGTTCCGACGCGCCGGTGAAGTCCAGGGGATCGTTGCCCGAGAAATCGTACGAGCGTTGCCAGCCCATCTGGGGGAAGAGCTGCTGGAGCTGGTCGGAGAGCCGTTGGAACTCCCAACTCATGTCCAGATCCTCCAGCAGCTCGGAGGTGAGCTGTCGGAGCTGGGCCTGTTGTTCGGGCGTCATCGAGTTGA
>CAZEAV010000379.1:0-3489 GCA_964510215.1 uncultured Iamiaceae bacterium | reverse complement strand
TCGAGACATCCGGACTGCCGCTCGTGGAGATCGCCGCGCCGATCGTCGGTATGTGGTCGACCGGAATTCTGGAGGCAGTGGCAGCGGGAAGGCCCGCCTGGGTCTACCACCCGGACCCTCCGGACTGGCTGGTCGAGGTGTGGCGCCGATACGAGCTGTCCGTGTGGGGAACCGACCCCGCGCCTCGCCCGCTTCCCGAAGCGGTCGAGCCCGCCGCACGTCTCGCAGCGCTGCTGGTGGATCTGGCCGGATGAGTCGTTCGTCCCATCGGCGATCGGAACCTTGAAGCCTGCCCGGCAGTGCCGATAGTGAGCCGACAACGCTCTTTCTGGGAGAGAACCGTGGCACTCCAAGGAACACTCGACACGTTCGCACTGCCGGACGTCCTGCGTCTGTTGGCGACGACCCGAAAATCCGGACAGTTGCTCGTCCAAGGTGATCAGGGCAACGGGAGCCTGTATCTCGACGAGGGATCGGTCGTGGGCGGAGAGACGTCTCTGGCCGCCACCGGCGAACCGTCCGAGGTGCTGTTCGAACTCCTGAGACTGAGCGACGGCTCGTTCATGTTCGACACCTCCTCGACCGCTCCGACGGCCGGTGAGGCCACAGAGGTCGAGCACGTGATCGCCTCCGCCGAGGCCGCGCACGCCGAGTGGCAGGACCTCTCCACGGTCGTCCCGTCGCTGGACGTCGCGTTGCTGCTGGCGGAGGACCTGCCGGATGCCGAGACGGTGATCGACCGGGACCGGTGGAAGCTCATCGTCACCATCGGCAGTGGCATCACCGTGCGGGCGTTGGGTGAGAAGCTCGCGATGGCCGAATTGCCGGTGCTGCGGGCCGTACGGGGACTCGTCGATGACGGGCTGGCCATCGTGGACGAACTCGCGAAGTTGGACGCGGAACTCGAAGGGGACGTCGCTCCCGCTCCGAGGCCGACCTTCGAGGCATCGACCGGCGGACCGCGCCACGAGCTCCCGTCACTGGAGGACACCTCCGACGGTGAAGACCTGTTCGACGACACCGACGGTGCGGCGGACGACCTGCCCGAACCCCTGCCGGAGGAATACCCCTCGACGAAGCGAGGCGAAGGCGAGCTGCTGCCCACCGAGGCCGCGATCCTGGAGGAACAGCTCAACGGGTTGACCGACGAGCAGCGGGGTCTCATCGAGCACGCCGCGGAAGTGGGTTCGACCACCGAGGCCGAACAGCTCCTGGACGAGCTTCCGGACGGAACGATCGACCGGGAGCTGATGCGCCGATTCCTGGGATCGGTCCGTAGCTGATCGACCTCCCGACGTGCTGAGGGGTGCGCGCGTCAGCGCGCGCGTCCTCTTCTAGGATCCCCGCCCATGGCTGACACCTGGGTGATCCTCGGCTGCGGTCTGGGTGGCCTGATCACCGGGGTCTTCGTCAACGTCCTCATCATCCGGGGTCCAGGCGAGCGGTCTTTTCTCCCTCCCTTGACCCGCTGTCGCTCCTGTGTGACACCACCTTCGGCGCTGACGCTCGTACCGGTCGCGGGCGCGCTCGTCATGGACGGCAGCTGCGGCCGATGCGGCCAACGCATCGGCCGGTGGCAGTCGGTGGTGGAAGTCGCCAACGCGTTGTTATGGATGGCCGCGGCGGCACATTTCGGCGCGAGCCTCGAGCTGATCGCGATCTGTCCGCTGTTCTCGGGGCTGCTCGCATTGTCGGTCATCGACCTGCGCACCTACCGGCTCCCGGACCGGGTCTCGATGCCTCTGCTCATCGGTTCGGTGCCGGCGATCGTGATCATCTCCCTCGTGCAGCATCGCCCCGAAGACCTGTTGTGGGCGGCGGTCGGTGGGTTGGGGTACTGGATGCTCCTGGGGGCGATGTGGCTGATCTACCCCCGAGGCATGGGGTACGGGGACGTGAAACTGGCACGTGTCCTGGGGGTGTATCTGGGCTGGATCCACCCGGTGCTGATCCTGTACGGACTGATGTTCGCCGGGGTCGGTGGCTCGATCGCCGGAATCGGCGTGGTGATCGCGACGCGCAACCGGAGCCGGGGATTCCCGTTCGGTCCCTGGCTCGCGGGTGGCTGCGTGCTGGCGATCCTGTTGTCCGGGTGGCTCACGCGGAACATCTGACCGGTAGATTCTCCGACGTGTTGCGCTTTCTCACCGCGGGCGAATCCCACGGCCGGGCACTCACGGTCACCGTGGAGGGGCTGCCGGCCGGATTGACGATCACCGTCGAGGACTTCCAGGCCGAGCTGGCACGGCGACGCCTGGGGTATGGACGGGGACCACGGATGCGCTTCGAAGCGGACGAGATCACGATCATCGGAGGGGTGCGCCATGGCCGCACCCTGGGTTCGCCGGTCTCGGTGCTCATCGCCAATTCGGAATGGAAGCGTTCGGACAAGTGGCACGAGGAGATGTCCACCGCCCCGGGCCACACCGAGAAACCCCTGAGCCTCGTCCGACCCGGCCATGCCGACCTCGCCGGGATGCAGAAGTACTCGTTCACCGACGCCCGGGACGTCCTGGAACGCGCGTCCGCGCGCGAGACCGCCGCCAGGGTGGCAGCCGGGACGATGGCCAAGGCCCTGCTGGCGCCGCTCGGCGTCCGGATCGGCTCACACGTCATCCAGCTCGGGTCGGCCCGGGTGCCCCCCGGCGTCCGTCCCGCCCCGGATGATCTGGAAACCGTCGACGCCTCGGAGGTGCGGTGCTTCGACCCCGAAGCGGCGGAAGCGATGGTCGCCGAGATCAAGGCGAAATCCAAGGTCGGCGATTCGTTGGGGGGCGTGGTCGAGGTCCTCGCCTGGGGTGTGCCGGTCGGCCTGGGTTCACACGTGCACTGGGACCGCAAGTTGGACGGCCTGCTGGCCGGCGCGCTGATGAGCATCCAGGCGATCAAGGGGGTCGAGATCGGCGACGGGTTCCGAGTCGCCGGCCTTCCCGGGTCACAGGCCCACGACGCCGTGGGGTGGGACGGACACGACTACGTACGGGAGACGACCCGTGCCGGTGGGATCGAGGGGGGGATCTCCACGGGAGCCGTGGTGGTCGCGCACGTGGCCATGAAACCGCTCGCGACGTTGAACCGGCCGACCTTGGCCACGGTGGACGTGTTGACCAAGGAGCCGGGTGTCTCCTTCAAGGAGCGGACCGACGTGACCGCGGTGCCGGCGATGGGCGTGGTCGCGGAGACCATGACCGCGTTGGTCCTCGCGAACGAGGCGCTGCGCAAGTTCGGCGGTGATTCGATGGTCGAGTTCGAGCGGAACGCCGCGGCGTCGGCCGAGGCGCTCCGGGAGGGTCCCCTTGGCTGAGACGGCCGCGCGCGGCCACGTGGTGCTGGTGGGCATGATGGGATCGGGCAAGACGACGGTCGGACGCAAGGTGGCCCGCAAGCTCGATCGCCTGTTCCTGGACGCCGATGCCGAGTTGGCGGCCACCACCGGTCGTGAGGTCGCCGAATGGTTCGCGCAGGTCGGCGAGACCGGATTCCGTGAGG
>CAZEAV010000378.1:0-3493 GCA_964510215.1 uncultured Iamiaceae bacterium | reverse complement strand
TCGCGGCGGGCTCATCCGCGCGGGCGACGAGGATGTCGAACAGTTCACCGACCTCGGCGACCCGACGCTCGGTCTCGACGCGGTCCGC
Source organism: uncultured Iamiaceae bacterium (assembly GCA_964510215.1). Lineage (GTDB taxonomy): Bacteria > Actinomycetota > Acidimicrobiia > Acidimicrobiales > Iamiaceae > JAFDWI01. The sequence continues at coordinate 3,405 of CAZEAV010000378.1, read as the reverse complement.
GCGCCCCATCCAGCCCGCCGCCCGCAGGTTCTCGGCAACGGTGAGGCCGGGGAACACGCCTTTGCCGCCGGGCATCTGGGCGACCCCCAGTCGGGCGATCTCCTCGGGCGGGACGTGGGTGATGTCCCGTCCGTCGAACACGACCGCGCCGTTCGAGGCCTCGACGGTGCCCGACAGGGCCCCGAGCAGCGTGGACTTGCCCGCACCGTTGGTGCCCAACAGGGCGACGATCTCGCCTTCGGCGATCTCGATGTCCACGTCGAAGAGCACCCGCACGTCGCCGTAGCGGACGTCCAGTTTGCGGACCATGACCAGGCTCATGTCACCGCGCGCCCGCGCGGCCAGCAGCTCGGCCCGGGCGGCCGCTCCGGTCCAGACATCTTCGATGTCGGCTTCGACTACCCGGCCGGCCGATGCGATGATCAGTCCGCCGATGACGAACACCGGCGTCATCACCGCCATGCCCCACCGCAGGCCCCAGGTGTCGCCGACCCAGCCCACGATGGGAAGGACGACCAGTCCGGGCAGGATGAACAGGGCGCCGATCGAGAACCCGATCGCCCGTGCGCGCGCGGGAATGGCCAGCGACAGCGCGGCCAGCACGCCGGGGCCGACCACCGCGAGACACGCGACGATGCCGGCGTGGGCCGCCACCGCGACGGCCGTGTTGGGCGCGGCCGCGAACACCAGCGCGAGCGCCGCCGCGATCGCGGCCGCCCAACCGAGCAGGGCGAACACGCCGGCCATACCCTTGGCGGCCTGCTTGGTGGCGAGGCGAGCGCCGACGGCGAGGCCGCCGACCTGGACGATGAGCACGGGAACGCTCACCCACCCCCGCGCCATGGTGTCCAGGTGGAAGGTGCGGTCGTACTGGAGTGAGGCGATCGAGGTGAACCCGATGATCGACGCGGCCAGGAACGGCAGCGCGCCGAAGATCCGCCGGAGCGTCCCGATCTTCCACACCATGCGGTACGCCTCGGCGTAGGACGGAGGTACTTCGGCGACCGCCATCGCCTCGGCTTCCGCGCCGATGCCGGCCGCGGCCCGCTCGTAGTGGCCACGAACCGGCTCCCGCAGTCGCAGCCCCAGGATCACCAGGAGCACGACCGGGATCCCGAACACGACGAACGGGACCCGCCAGGAGAAGGCCGCGGCCAGCCCCGCGCCGACGAGCACGCCGCAGAGTTGCCCCAACACGTTCCCGAGTTGGTGCGTCGCGTACACCCTGGGGCGCGTGTCGATGGGGTAGTAGTCGGCGAGCAGGGAGTTGTGGGTGGGGAACACCACCGCCTGGCCGACCGACGTGCCACAGCGCACGATCACCAGCATCACCACCACGGTGGCCAGGCCCGTCGAGATCGAGAACAGCGCCCACACCGCGGCGCCGACCAGGGCGAGCCGCACGCGGTTGGTGCGGTCGGCCATCAGGGCGATGGGGACGGTGAGCAACAGACCGAGCGAACCGCCGATCGCGGTGACCAGCAGGATGCCGGTGTCGGTGAGGTGCATCGCGTCGCGGATGTCGGGCAGCAGGATGCCGTACGCGCTCTGGTCGGCGGAGTCCATGAACGCCAGACCGGCCAGGATCGCCAGCGGCCAGGCCCCAACTCCGCCAAGTGCGTCTCTGAGCCGGCTCATGCGGGTGTCTCCGACGCGGTGGCCACCTCGGCCAGGGTCGGTCCATCCGAAGGGTTGCTCTCGGGGGACCCGTGACGTTGCCCGCGCAGGGAGGGCACCTCGATGCCACGGCGTCGGGCGAGGCGTGCCGCGGCCCCGTCGCGGAGGCGGAACACGAGGTCGGCCAGTCCGCCGGGGAGGAGTAGCAGCACGCCCAACACCCCGATCGCGCTCGGCAGGAGCTGCCAGGACGACGGCAGGAACCAGGTGCCACCTTTGGCGAAGATCGCGCCGATCACCGCACCCGTGAGTGATCCGACGCCGCCGACCACCGACGCGGTGAACACCCCGATGCTCTGGGTGGCGGTGAAGGGTTCCTCGGAGTACTGCTGGCTGATGACGGTGAGCAGGCACCCGGCCACGCCCGCGAGGAACCCCGAGGTGGCGAACGCGGTGAGCTTCGCCCGCAGGAGCCGCACCCCGTAGGCCTGCGCGGCCTGCTCGTTGCCCCGAACGGCGCGCAGCACCCGGCCGGTGTGGCTGTTGCGGATGCCGTGCGCGGCGACCAGCCCCAACAGTGCGACGACCACGCAGACCGTGTACATGCGTCCTTCCGAGGTCAGGTCGATGGTGCCGAGCAATTCGGGACGGTCGATCCGGCCGTTGGGGATCCAGGAGAAGACCGAGCGGTTCAACAGATAACCCGAGGTGGCCAGGGCCAGGGCCAGGGTGGCCACCGCGAGGTAGAAGCCACGCAGTCGCAGGCTCGGCAGGCCGACGACGGTCGCGGCCACCGCCCCGCACGCGCCGGCGAAGCCGAGTGCGGCGATCAGATCCCAGTGCCAGGTCGCCACGGCGACCGCGCCGGCCACCGCGCCGACCGCGGCGAAGGACATCTGGCCGAGCGAGACCTGGCCGGCCCAGCCGGTGAGCACCACGACCGACAGGGTGACGAGGACGAAGCAGGCCACGGTCGCGGCCTTCTGCTGATCCGCGGGGCCCAACCAGGCACCGAGTGCGACCAGCACCGCGATGCCCGCCGCGATGGCCACCCACCGGGTGGTCAACACCAGGCCGAGACGACCGAGGACGTCGGGGAGCGGGCGTGGATCGTCCGCGGTCCGCCATGACGCGGTGTCGACCCGGTCGATGCGGCGCGCACCGGTCCGCTTGATGATGAGACCGACGAAGACGACCGCGGCGTAGACGACATAGACCAGGGTGGGCGAATCACCTGCGTGCCACGCGACGCCCTGTTCCAGGATGCCGAGCGCCACCGCGGTGAGTGCCACCGCAGGCAGGCTCGCGGCGCCGGCCAGTACCAGCGCGCTCAACGCGGCGATCAGCGCGGTGATGCTCACCGTGGCGCTCAGAGGAATGCCCAGGATCGAGGCCCGCAGGAAGACTCCCAGATACGACAGCACCGCGGCGATCGACCACACCAGGGTGTTGATCCGCTTGACCGGGATGCCCAGGCTGGCTGCCCGGTCCGCGCGCTCGGCCGAGGCCCGTACCGCGACGCCGATGTCGCTGCGTCCCAGGAACAGCGCCAGGGCGATCAACGCGATCGCCGAGATGATCACCGCGACGATCGAATCTGCCGCGAACAACTGGGTGCCGATGCTGAACTGCACGTGCCAGGGAAAGGTGATGTCAGAGGTGTTCAGGGCCTGTTCGCCCCAGATGCGTGGCAGGAGCAGTGCGAACACGATGAACAACTGGGACAGGCCGATCGTCGCGACGGTCAGCACCAGGCGGGACGACTTGAAGAAGCGACGGATGATGAGG
>CAZEAV010000377.1:0-3504 GCA_964510215.1 uncultured Iamiaceae bacterium | reverse complement strand
TCCCTGACACGGAAGAGGTCACTGGTTCGATCCCAGTATCGCCCACCAGTACGAAAAAGGCCCCTGACCAGCGGAGATACCGGGTCAGGGGCTTCTTGTATGCCGGGGGCGCGCAGCGGCCGGGGAAGGCGCTGCTTGACTATGGATCGTCTACTGGATCCCGGTTTGGCTCCGCGTCAGGCACGGAGAAGATGCGGTCCATCGCCTCGGCTCCTTCGGTCAGGACCGGGCTGAGCTGCTTGCGATAGACGGCCTCGGTGACCGCAGTGCTGCGGTGTCCGACGAGCCTGGCGATCCATCGGCGCGCCAAGCATTGGCAGACCTCGGCAAGTTGGACCTCGGTCAAGGCACCACGGACAAACTGTTCACCCCAGGGCCCCAAAGTGAGCAGTGATCAGATCAGACTCGAGGGACTGACCTTGGTCATCCGAGAGCGTTCCTAGGGGAAACGATTCATCCTAATCGGGGCCAGTATGATCCGCTTTCGGCCTACGAATGCACTTTGGCGGAGATGGAGGATGCCTTGGACCGAAGAGACGCACTGGATGGCCCTAATCACATGCCTATTCAATGAGATCAAATCGGTCGGAGACGCCCTACATTAGGCCGGGCCGCGCGTTGCATGGCCCATGCCCCGATCTTGGGAAGCCGACGATCCACACTCGGTTGCAAATGTCCAATTCACCGGTGGAGGCAATCGGTCTTTCGATGGGATTTCAAATGCCGCCGACCATGCTGGTCGCGGCGAGCCATGACTGGTCCCCAATCTGGACCCTGAGTACGCGGAAGGATGCGCGTTGGGCACGGTGGTTGGCGAAGTGACAGCGGCACGGACGGCAGCGATGCGCCCGACGAGGGGCAGCCGGAGAGTCTGGCGTAAGCATCAGGCCATTCCCCGGGCATACGGTTGGAGCCCAGCGGCGCCCCATCGCTAGCGGACATGGGACGGCGCTGAACCGGACTGCGTCGCCGGCACCCCTAGGATTGGTTCGACCGAACGGACCTTTAGCGGAGGGATGCATGGATCTCCAGGCCGACAAGAAGTCGCTGCGCAAACTGCTCGGGATGGAGGACGAGCAGTTCAGGATCCCACACTACCAACGCCCGTACTCTTGGACTTGGGAACAAGTCGATGACTTGTGGGACGATCTTATGGAGAATGTCGCAACCGGCCATTTTCTTGGTTCCTTGGTGCTTGCCAGCGAGAATGAATACAAACCCCAAGTGATCGATGGGCAGCAGCGACTGACGACTCTCATGATCCTCTTGTCGGTCCTGCGTGATGCCTGTCTCGAAAGAGGGATGGCCAAGGATGCGCAGAAGATCCAGACTCGGTTGATCGCGGACCAATTTGCTGAAGGTGACGCTCGTTACAAGTTCAAAACTGGCGCTGTGAACTGGTCTGTCTTCCGTGACTTCATCCTGCGTGAACCCGATGACCCAAAACGCAGAGGGCTCGAGGATGTGTCCTCCTTGCCAAGTCATGTTCGCGAACGCAACAAGCCCCTGCTCTCCAACTTGATCCGCATCCAAGCCCGCCTATCGGCAGTACTCGAAAAGCTCGGGGCCGAGGAGCAGCAGACATGGCTCGTCAAGTTCACGAATGACTTGATGGGACACGTCGAGCTCGTTGTGATCGAGGTCAAGGAACTGGCAGACGCCTTCTTGTTGTTTGAAACGCTCAATGACCGCGGTCTCCAACTCTCTGCCGCCGACCTGCTTAAGAGTCATTTGTTGGGGCAATTTGCGCGGACCTACACCTCGGAAGAAGACGTCGAGGAGGCCGCTGGACAGTGGGACGAGATGCTGGAGGAACTCGGCGCGAATGTCGACGTCAGCAGATTCCTACGCCATTATCTCTTGGGCTACCGACCCTCGGTCAAGAAGGACGAGGTCTTCGACCACTTCAAGTCTTTGGTCAAAAAGCGCGACCCTCAGTGGGTGCTCGAGGAGCTGCGTACGGTAGCGCGACTATACGGAGAATTTGAAGATCCGACCAAGGTCACCCATGAGCCCACGCGCCAAGCACTTCAGGATCTTCAGACACTGCGAGCCATGACGTGCTATATCGCATTGCTGCCTGCGCGACGCTACCTCTCGGAGATCGACTTCATCGCCTTTGCCCGACTTGCTGAGATTCTAACATTCCGCTATAGCACAGTAGTCGGTTTGGGTACCAACGAACTCGAGCGCAAGTACAGGGACGCCGCCCACCTGCTCATCGCCTCTGAGGGGGGAGATCTCGAGCTAGCGCGCCAGGTCCTCATCCAGGCTATGCCTGACGACCACACCTTTAAGGCCGCCTTCGACAAGATGCGGATGGGTACCCAGTATCTGCTGCGATACACCATTCAGCGCCTCGAGGCTCACCTCGACGACGGCGCTGAAAAGGAACTAAAGGTAAATAACTTGGTCCACATCGAGCACATTATGCCGCAAACCCTCACCGACGAATGGCGGGAGGCCCTGGGGGCGGAAGGCGTGGAGCATCACGCAGAATTCTTGAACCGTTATGGCAACCTCACCTTGTTCTATTACGGTTACAACATTCCGGCCTCGAACAAGTCTTTCGGGGATAAGCAGCAATATTACTCAAAGTCAGATGTTCATCTCACGCGAGAACTCACGGAATTGCCCGTATGGGACCTAGCGGCTATTCAACAGCGCCAAACTCGCCTTGGTGAGTTGGCCAACGAGGTGTGGGCTATTCCAAGATCACCCAGCAGGAGCCCAGCAACCCGAAATTCAGCGGAGAGGTTTCGCGCCGCCCTCGGAGCCCTGTGGCCTCGGGTGCAGCCCTTCTGCAGGGAAGTTCCGTCACCACTGGTAGAGGCTTGGTCCGACGACCTACCCCAGCACCTGCAAGGGCACGCAGCACAGGGGCCAAGAGCTGCCGAACTGGCGCAACGCTTGATTAACCTCAGTGGCAGGTGGGAGACCTACGACACACACCAGCGTGCCGTGCTCGCCGGCGCGGTCGGCTACTTCCAGGCCTTCGACGACGAGACTCCCGACAAAACACCGAACGGGCTCGACGATGATGCAGTCGTCGTTGAAGCCGCCGAAGCGGCTCTGAGCTGACATGGCTGGATGTCCTTACGGCCAGTCGGCGCTGGATGTGATTGGTCTTCGATCACACGGCGGTGGCTTTGGGCCAGCATCAGGCAGCCGCGTGCCGCCCATCTTGGCCACAGACGGGGGAGGCGGTTTCAGGTGTCCATGCGAAGTCACCGTGGAGGCTTTTCTCCCAGGGCGCATACCTTCAGGGGGCGCGGTTGGGAAGGCTCGGCGGAGGTCGGGTGATCGACCAGGTGGGGCGTGGGGAAAATAGGTCTGTGAGGATGGCCCGGCGTTCTGTGGTCCGTGTGTACCACTCGGGCCGTTTGCCCGGTTTGCGTGAGGCTTGGTAGGCCACGAGGCCACCGGCGACGGCTCCAGCGGCAGCGGCGCCCATGACTGCTCCTAGGGCCCCTCTGAGGACGACAGCTGGGCTGGTTCCCACCA
>CAZEAV010000376.1:0-3515 GCA_964510215.1 uncultured Iamiaceae bacterium | reverse complement strand
GACGCGCGCCTCCCGCTCGGCCGCGCCGAGTTTGCGCGGCGAGGTCTCATTGTCGACGAGGTATTCACGCACCGTGAGCGGTGAGGCGATGTTCTTCGCCACGCTCAGATGGGGATACAGGGCGTAGGACTGGAAGACCATCGCGACGTCGCGTTTGCGCGGGTCGGTGTCGTTCACCACCTCATTCCCGATCCTCAGCTCACCGTCGGTGATGTCCTCGAGCCCCGCGATCATCCGCAGGGCGGTCGTCTTGCCACACCCCGATGGTCCCAGCAGAACCAGGAACTCGCCGTCGGCGACGGCGAGATCGAGATCGTCCACCGCGGTCACGTCCCCGAAACGCTTGGTGACCCCGTCGAAGGTGACCGCCGCCATCTAGTTCTTCCCGAACTCCATGCGGGGCAAGACTAGACGCCGAGAGAGTGGTAACCGCCACGGAAGAACACGAGCGGGCCGGTCACCCGTTGCGCCTCGAGATGCAGGACGTTCCCCAGCACGATCACGTGATCCCCGGCTTCGGTCACCGAGGCGATCTCGCAGTCGATCCAGGCGATCGCGTCGTCGATCACCGGTGAACCGGTGTCGTCACTCTCCCGCCATCCCAGGCCACGGAACTTGTCCGCGCCGGTGGAAGCGAACACCCGTGACACCGACTCCTGGTCGGCCGCCAGGATGTTCGCGCAGAACGTTCCCGCCGCCCGCACCTTCGGAAAGCTCGTCGAGGTGAACGCGGCGCAGAAGCCGACCATCGGCGGCTCCAGCGACACCGAGAAGAAGGTCCCCACCGCCAGGCCCACCGGGTCACGGTCGCACATCGCGGTCACGACCGTCACGCCGGTCGGCACATGCCCGAGCACCCGTCGGAACTCCGCCGAATCGAATCCGGTGCTGCTCGGTTCAAATGGGCCGGACAACGAATGGACTCTCCCGGGGGGCTCGGCGCTCCAGACTAGTCGACCGTTTCGGTCCCGACGGCGAACGACGTCCCCTCCCGGGCGAGGCTCACCCGCTCGACGGTCGTGCCGGCCGCGGCCGAGCGCGCATCGTCCAGCAGCTTCTCCAGGTACTCGTCGTCATGGGCCGGATCGTGGTGGAACATGACCAGATGCCGCGCACCGGCGGCCCGGGCGACCTCGACCGCGAACTGGGGTGTGCAGTGGCCCCAGGTGCACTTTGCGGCGAACGACGCCGCGTCGTACTGCGCGTCGTGGATGAGCAGGTCGACGTCACGACACAACTCGACGACGCCGGGGTCCACCGAGAGGTCCCCCGGGCCCGGTTGCTGATGGTCCGACACGTAGCCGACCGACGCACCGGCGACATCGACCCGATAACCGAAGGTCCTCCCGACGTGCGGGACGAGCGCGGCCCTCACCCCGGCGTCGCCGATGTCGAAGCAGCCCGCTTCGACATCGTGGAAGATGATCTCGCCCGCCAGGTCACCGATGCCCACCGGGAAGAACGGTCGGCACATGAAGCGATCGAACGCTTCGCCGATCCCCAGGCCCTCGGTGACCGGCCCGTACACGTCCAGTCGCGACCCGGGACGCAGGATCGGCTCGAAGAACGGCAGACCCTGGATGTGGTCCCAGTGCAGATGGCTGATCAGGGCTGCGCCGCGGAACGGTCGGTCGACCGGCCAGGCGCGGCCGAGGTTGCGCAGACCGGTCCCCAGGTCGAACAGGATGGGCTCCGCTCCGGGCCGCTCCAGGCTCACACACGACGTGTTGCCGCCGTACCGTTGGTTCGGTGCGCACGGCGACGGTGTCGAGCCACGGACTCCGTGAAAGGTGACGGTGAGCACTGCGACCCCCAACGCGTAACCGGACGTGCCGCGTACCGATACCCCCGGCGCGACTGGTACGTGACGCTACCGCGTGCACGCGGGGCCACGGACCATGAGTGACAAGCGCCACTGGTACACGGTGGCCCCGCCGCGATGTCAACTCACAACGGCTGGCGGTAGCGACCGAAGACGTCGGCGAGCGCGTCGACGATTTCTCCTTCGGTGGCCATGGCCCCGACCGCGTCGATGAGGCTCGGCATCAGGTTGGTCTCGGGATCTTCGGCGACCGATTTCACCCGGCCCAGTGCGCGGGCGACCGCATCGGAGTCCCGATCGGCCTTGACCTCACCGAGTCGTTTGATCTGGCGACGTTCCGCGTCGGCATCGATCTTCAACAGCTCGGGCTGGGCCTCTTCGTTGCCCTCGAGGTACGCGTTCACCCCGACGACGATGCGCTCTCCGGTCTGGATGGCTGCTTCGGTGCGGTACGCCGACTCGGCGATCTCGTTCACGAACCAACCTTCATCGATTCCTGCGAGCACGCCGTCCAGCATCGACCCCTGCCCCAGCTCGTCGATGTGGGCGAAGGTCTCGGAGGCCGCGGCTTCCATCGCGTCGGTGAGCGACTCCACGTACCAGGAGCCACCCAGCGGGTCGATGACGTCGACCACCCCGGTCTCGTGTGCGATCACCTGCTGGGTCCGCAGTGCGATCCGCACCGCCTTCTCGGTGGGCAGCGCCAGCGCCTCGTCCATCGAGTTGGTGTGCAGGCTCTGGGTGCCCCCGAGTACCCCGGCAAGGGCCTCGATGGCTGTGCGGGCCACGTTCACCTCGGGCTGTTGGGCAGTGAGCGAGACGCCGGCGGTCTGGGTGTGGAAACGCAGGCGGAGCGACGTTTCGTCCCGAGCTCCGTAGCGATCCCGCAGCCAGCGCGCCCAGATCCGTCGCGCGCCGCGGTATTTGGCGATCTCGGCGAAGAAGTCCGAGTGGGCGTTGAAGAAGAAACTCAGCCGTGGCGCGAACGTGTCCACGTCCAAGCCCGCCCGGAGACCGAGCTCGACGTACGCGAATCCGTTCGCAAGGGTGAATGCGAGTTCCTGCGCCGCGGTCGAGCCGGCCTCACGGATGTGGTAGCCCGAAATCGAGATCGGGTGCCACCGGGGCAGCTGATCGGCGCAGTAGACCATCGTGTCACGGACCAGCCGCATGGACGGTCGTGGCGGGAAGATGAACTCGTTCTGCGCCTGGTATTCCTTGAGGATGTCGTTCTGCAACGTGCCCCGCAGGGCCGAGCGGTCGGTGCCGTTGCGGTCGGCGACGGCGACGTACATGGCCAGAAGGATCGACGCCGGCGAATTGATGGTCATCGACGTGGAAACCGCGCCCAGGTCGATGCCGTCGAACAAGTCGGTCATGTCGGCAAGCGTGTCCACCGCGACCCCACACCGGCCGACCTCGCCGTCGGACAACGGGTCGTCGGAATCCCGGCCCATCAAGGTGGGCAGATCGAAGGCCGTGGACAGGCCGCTCCCACCGTTGGCGAGCATCGTGTGGAACCGTTCGTAGGTCTCGGGAGGGGTACCGAAACCGGCGAACTGGCGCATTGTCCAGGTCTTGGTGTGGTACATCGAGGCGTACGGCCCACGCGTATAGGGGTAGGTGCCGGGCCAACCGATCCGTGCGTCCGGCTCCGCAGCCGGCGACGCTCCGGCGACGTCGGACGGTCCAT
>CAZEAV010000375.1:0-3518 GCA_964510215.1 uncultured Iamiaceae bacterium | reverse complement strand
AACCCGTCACCTCCTTAGCAGGGAGGCCCGTTCAGCCGGACTCCGGCACCTCTCCTGAGGTGAACGCCGAGGTTACCAACTCGCGCCGGGACACCGAATCCCCGTCGTCGATGCGGCTCCGCGACTCGTCCGGGCGCAGATCGACGGGCGTCATCGCCGCTCTTCGATCGGGCGGGTGAAACTCCGCACGATGCCTTCGACCACGCAGCCGAGAAGGTGCCACCGTTCGACCGCCCCGTCCGCTCCGGTCTGCCGCTCGATGTCATCCACCCCGATGTCGTCCACGTAGCTGCAGAAATACCCGATGCCGTGGGTCTCCGCCGCAATCGCCAAAGCGAGCATCTCCACCGTGAACGGCGGCCGCATCTCCATGCCGAAGTGGTCGAGCAGGCCGCGGTACAACTCGGTCAACGACCCGAGGAGCTCACGTTGCGACGCGATCTGCCGGCTCCGGAGCTCGGCGTCCTCGGATGCAGCGAGCCACAGTGCGATGGCCCGGACGAACTGCGCCGTGCCGGTCACGGTTGCAGCACTCTCGGTGGACGTGACGCGGAGGAGATTGGTGATGTCGGGGTCCGGCCCCAGCTTTCCGACCGATTCGGCGAGTCGCTCCCCGACATCGTCGGCGGCACTCGGCCCGGCTTCGACGAGCGCGTACCGCTGCAGGTCGACGCGGAACTCGTCCTGGGTGGCCCAGATCTTGTACCCGCTACCGGCCGTACCCAACCCGGCCCGGCGACAGGCGTCGATCAGGCTGATGTTGGCCGCGTCGAAGGTCCGTCCCGTCTCGGCCATCAACGACGACCCGGCGGCGAGTATCGCCTGTCTCGTTTCGGTCAGACTCCGACGTGCAGCCATGCGCATCGCCCCTCTCGCCGCGCTCCCCCGCCGAGGACCGGACCGACCGGGTTCATCCAGGTGACGCGACGTTGTATCGGCTCGGTGGGCGATCGTATCGGCACTCACCGGCATGCCGCACGTTCCGGCGACGCCGCCGGGTCCCGCGATCTGCCCGCCGATCGTTCTCGAGCTCCGGCCGTCAGGCGGACGCGCTCTCCGCGGCGTCCGTTCTCCGGGTGAAGGACTTCACGAGCGCTTCCACCGCGCAACCCAGCAGGTGCCAGCGTTCCAGCGCTCCGTCGGGCCCGGTCGAACGCTGGACCTGCGTGGTCGCCGGGTCGTCGTCGTACGCGCAGAAGTAGCCCAGGCCGTTCATCTCCGCCGAGATCGCCAGGGTGAGCATCTCGATCGTGAACGGCGGCCGCATCTCGCGGCCGTAGGCGCTGAGCAATTCGCCGAACGTGTCCTGAAGGGATGCGAGCAGATTGCGTTGGGTTTCGATCTGTTCGTTCCGCATCGCGGTGTCGGTCGAAGCGGCAAGCCAGAGTGCGATCAAACGGGTGAACCACTCGGTACCGACGACCGCTCTGGCGTTCTCGTTCGCCGCCACCCGGATGATGCTGGTCAGGTCGGGGTCGTCGCCCAGCCGGGCGATCGCCTCCAGCAGGCGCTCGGCCGCTTCGGTGCGGGTGCTCTTCATCGCCAGTGCGTGCCGCATCAGGTCTTCCCGGAACTCGTCCTGGGTGGCCCAGATCTTGTACCCACTGCCCGCCGTCCCCAATCCGGCCCGACGACAGGCATCGATCAGGCTGATGTTCGCACCCTGCAGCGAATACCCGGCCTCGGACATCATCGAGGCGCCTGCGGCCAGAATGCGTTTTCGGGTTTCGTCCAAGCTACGACGTGGTGCCACGGCTCCCTTTCCTGTGGCCCGCTCGCCACGGATGCTCGGCCGGTGGGCCGTAGATCCATCGTAGGGCCCGTTGCACGGTAGCGACGGCTCGATCGGGAATGGTCGGACTGTAGCGGGGCGTCGCCACGGCGAGCATCGACCTTGCCAAGGTCGGTCTCGAGGGCCCTGAGTCGGCCACCCGGGCCCGTTCAGCGGCTTGTGCAACTCCGACGGCGACCACACCCGGTTCCGGATCACCGCGCACCGCACGGGCCGGTAGGGTCGGGGCTCGGAGGTGCCGACATGGACCACAAGGACGTACTGGTCGAGCTCTACGGCCGGATCGACGGGCACGTCGCCGACGTGCTGGCGGGACTCGAGGGAGACGATCTGACCTGGCGCCCCTCCCCTGACGCCAACTCGATCGGATGGCTCGTCTGGCATCTCAGCCGGGTACTCGACCATCACATCTCCGACCTCGCCGGCGTGGAGCAGACCTGGGTGTCGGGGAGCTGGGCGAAAGGATTCGGACTGGAACCGGATCCGGACAACACCGGGTACGGCCATTCGGCCGCGGACGTCGCATCGGTGCAACCCTCCACGACCTCGGTCCTGGGCGGGTACTACACCCGGGTGTCCGAGCACACCGCGGCGTTCCTGGCCGAGCTCGGCGCGGAGGACCTCGATCGGGTCGTCGACACCCGATGGGACCCACCGGTGACCATGGGCGTCCGGCTCGTCAGCGCCGCCGATGACGCCATCCAACACCTCGGTGCCGCCGCCTATCTCAAAGGCCTCCTCCCTCGGTGACCGGCGCGGCCCGGGAGGCGAGAAGGCGCCCTCGTGTCTGAACAGCGCGACGTGCTCTTCGTCCTGTCGGATCAGCAGCGACCCGACACCATGGGCGTCTACGGCCAGGAGCTCGGGGTCACCCCGGTGCTCGACGATCTGGCCACCCGGGCCACGGTGTTCGACCGCGCGTTCTGTGTGAACCCGGTGTGCGGTCCGGCAAGGGCTGCGCTGCAGACCGGTCGGTATCCGACATCCATCGGATGCTGGCGCAACGGCCTGGCGCTCCCCCGCGACGTGCCCACCCTTGCCGGAAGGCTCGGTGCGCTCGGCTACCGCACCGGGTATGTGGGGAAATGGCACCTGGCTTCCGACATCGGGCCGCGCCTCGGCGCGGACCGCCCCCGGGCGAGTTTCATCAAGTCCCCGGTTCCACCGGAACGCCGCGGCGGCTACGCGGACGAGTGGGCCGCCGCCGACGCGCTGGAACTCGTCAGCTCCCCCACGGCCGGCCATCTCTGGGACGCCCAGGGCCACCAGATCGAACTGCAGGGCTACCGGGTCGACGGGGTGGCCGACGTGGCCGTCGACCGGCTGGCGCGGCTGGCCCGCGACGACACCGCACCGTTCCTGTTGTTCGTATCGTTCCTGGAGCCCCACCACCAGAACAACCGGTTCCGGACCATCGGGCCCAAAGGGTGGGCGAAGCGCTACCGGGACTTCCCGGTGCCGGGTGATCTGCGCGGCACGCTCGGGGACTGGCGCTGGAACTACGCCCAGTCCCTGGCCGCGTGTGCGTCCATCGACCGGGCCGTCGGTCGACTGCTCGAGGCCTACGAGGCCACCGGGCGCGAGCGTGACCCGGTGGTGATCTACTCCAGTGACCACGGCAGTCATTTCCGTACCCGCAACCTCGAATACAAGCGGTCCCCCCATGACGCGTCGACCCGAATTCCCCTCATCGTCGCAGGACCCGGTTTCGACGCGGGCGTCCGGG
>CAZEAV010000374.1:0-3541 GCA_964510215.1 uncultured Iamiaceae bacterium | reverse complement strand
CTGGCCGATCTCGCCGCTTTCTGCAAGGACCCCGCGAAATACCTGTGCCGCCAGGTGCTGGAGGTCCGACTTCCCGACAGCGAAGACGAACTGGAGTCGCACCTGCGAACCGATCTGAACGGGTTGGAAGCGCACGCGCTCAGACGCACCCTACTGGACCGACGCCTGGCAGGGACCGATCCCGCTTCCGACGACCGTTTTGCGACGCTCCTCGAAGCGGCCGACCGACTTCCCGTGGGCCTGGTCGGGACGACGACGCTGCGGGATTTGACCCTTCAGGCCGACGCGTTGGCGGCAGCGGTCCTCGAACGACGGGAGGGGACCGTCGAGGAAACGGTGCCGATCGATTGTGCTCTCCCCGACGGGCGTCGGATCGTCGGCGAGGTGGCGGCCCGCCGGACCGACGACGGGTTCCAGGTGTTCGACGTCGGTGCCGGCAGGATGAAGGTCGGCGACCGGGTCCGGGCATGGGCCGAACTGCTCGCCATGGCGGCCTCCCGGCCCGGGGAGTCGCTTGCGACGGTGCTCGTCCGCCGTGATGGATCCAGGGGCAAGAAGTTGGTCGAGGTCTCCGCGCTCGGGCTCATTCGTCCCGAACGTGCGACGCCGCTTGAGGCGCTGTGTGTCCTGGTCGACTGGTTCGAGGCGCTCAGCCGACGACCACTCGCCGTCTCCTTCGATGCGTTCAAGACCCAGGTCGCGATGGGGGAGGGGCGCGCGTGGCCCGACGCGGGCGTCGACGCGACGCTCCAGAATGCCTGGGATGCCGCGGTCAGGTACTCCAGGGCGCTGCATTTTCTGGCCGCAGGGCGGTCCCTCGAAACACTCCTGGCCGAGACTGCCGATGCGGCCGATCCCGGACCGGACGCGATCGAGGGGCGCGTACAGCGCTTCCTGGCGGCGGTGGACGCCGCGTGGGAATCCACGGTCGACCCGATGAGTGAGGTGATGGGATGAACACCCCACGATTCGACCTCGCCGAAGTGCCGAAAGCGCGGCTGGTGATCGAGGCCAGTGCGGGCACGGGCAAGACCCATGCGCTCGCCGGATTGGCCGTGCACCTGCTCGGCCGCGACGAGGTGACCGTCGAGCGATTGCTCGTCGTCACCTACACGCGGATGGCAACCGCCGAATTGCGGGGGCGCATCCGCTCGATGCTCACCGACACGCTCATCGGGCTGGACGCCGAGGTGCCGGATCCCGGTGTCGCCGAGATCGTCGGCGCATTGCGCGGGTGGGACCCGGAGGCGGCGCGGTGCAATCTGCAACGGGCCCTTTCGGGTTACGACGCGATCGCGGTCACGACCATCCACGGTTTCGCCCAGCGGGCCCTCGCGTCGTTCGGCAGCGTCGCCGGTATCGATCCCGACTTCGAGGTGCTCGCGGATTCTTCGCGCATCATCGAAGATGCCGCGTCGGACGTCTTCGCCGTCGCCGCGGCGATGCTCGCCGAGCAGGCCACGGCGGTTCACGCCCCTGACGACGATGTCGTCGCGTGGCGGGATCGACTCCCCAAGTCCGCGGGTGCCGTCGTGAAGACCGCGAAACTTCTCGACGGCATCAGCGACCTGTTGCTGCTGCCCGACGTTGCGAGCTCCGATCTCGACACCCTGCGCGATCGTCTCGGCGACCCGGACACGCCGCCGGCGATGAACGAAGCGGCGCTGGCCAAGGCCACGACAACTCTTGTGGAACGCCGCCGACACCGTGCCGGCCTGCGGAGCTACGAGGAACTGTTGCGAGATCTTCGGTCCATGATGGACGGCCCGGCCGGAGCTGCGGTGACCGCCCGGCTGTCGGCGCAGTTCACCACGGCCCTCATCGACGAGTTCCAGGACACCGATCGGGTCCAGTGGGACATCTTCGACCGCTGTTTCGGTCGAGACGGCACCCGGCTGATTCTGGTGGGTGACCCAAAACAGGCGATCTACGGATTCCGGGGCGCGAACGTCCACACCTACGCCGAGGTGGTGGGACGCGGTGATGCGGAGCGGCGGGTGCTCGCCACCAACTGGCGGTCCGACGGTGAGCTGTTACGCGGCCTGGAGGCGTTGTGGACCGGTGCGGTATTCGGTGACGGCGTCGCGTTCGAACCGGTGGGCCCGGCACCCGGCCGTGACGGGACCCGTCTGCGACGTGACGACGGCGAGCCCATCGCACCGCTGGAAGTCGCCCTGGCCGACACCGGGTCGCTCGCCGACGGGGCCGACGCGAAGAATCTCTCCAAGTCGGTCGCCGACAAGGTGATAGCCCGGTACGTGGTCGACCATGTCGTCGATTTGCTCACCCATGGTCGCCTCGCCGACAGTGCCGACGACGCGTCCCCCCGGCCGATCCGGCCAGACGACATCGCGCTGCTGACCCGCATCAATACCGAAGCCGCGGCGTTGTCCGAAGCACTGCAGCGTGCCGGCGTTCCGGCCGTCGTCCAGGGCAAGGGCGATGTGCGTCTGTCGAGCGCCTCGCGCCACAGCCAGAAGGATCGACCCAGCCGAGCCGCGACCGAATGGCGTTTGTTCCTCGACGCGCTCGCCGATCCTGCCGACACCCGGCTGGTCCGTGCTGCTTCCGTCGGCGTGTTCGGTCCGCTCGCCTCACCGGTCGATCTGGTCGCCTTCGACGAAGGGGAGCTCACGGGATTCCAACGACAACTCTCGGACTGGGCGGCCACGCTGGGCCATCGGGGGCCTCCCGGTCTGATCGGACGACTCTGGGCCGAGTCACCGGTGTTGGCGAAGGTGCTCGGCGGGAGCGACGGGGACCGGCTCATGACCGACCTGGAACACCTCGGCGAGATCTTCGCGGTCGAGGTGGGAACCGGGCCGGTCTCGCCGGATCGGCTCTTGGCGGTGCTGCCCGCGGGCGCGGGCGGCGAACTGGACGGTGCGGATCGGATCACGGCACGTCGGATTCCCACCGGTGCGGCCGCGGTGACGATCATGACCGTGCACAACTCCAAAGGACTGGAGTTCCCGATCGTCGGGTGCGTGGGGATGCAAAAGATCGACCCGAGTCGTGCCGATCGCTCCTATGACCGGGTCGCCCACCGACAGGTCATCGATCTGGAGAAGTCCGAAGCCTTCAAGGAAGGCGCCAAAAGGGAACAGCGTGAGGAGAACCTGCGATTGCTGTACGTGGCGCTGACCCGCGCCGTGCACCACACGTTCACTTGTTGGACCCACGAACGGAACTCCCCGAGCGGGTCGCTGACCAGATTGCTCTTCGCCCGTGACGAAACCGGGGCGATCGACCAGCGTCGCTTTGCAGAGCCCAAGGTCAGCCCACCGACGCCGGACGATGCCCTCGAGCTGCTGGGGAAGGTCGCCGACACCTCGGCGGACGCGCTCGCCGTTCGATCCCTCGACCGCGACTGGTTCACCGGGCCGTCACCGATGTGGACCGTGCCCGCGGGCACGGGCCGCGGGGCGCCTGGCGGTGATGTGGGCGTGACGGAACCGGACGCTTCGGATCTCGGTGTGGCGACGCTCGGACGCACGTTGGATCGACGTTCGGGACGATGGTCTTTCACGACGATCACCGC
>CAZEAV010000373.1:0-3554 GCA_964510215.1 uncultured Iamiaceae bacterium | reverse complement strand
CTTCCTCGGCGTGGTCGGGGTCGCGCACCACCCGCAGCGTGATGCCGTACACCCGGGAGGCGAACAGCCCGTAAAGTTCGTCGAACGCGTCCGACTGGCCCAACGCGGTGCGGCGCAGCAAGTCTTCTTCCCGACCCCGCGCGCCGCCGCGGGTGTGGTCGCCCGGTCGGGACTCGTCGCCGCCCGGCACGGCGGATAGACCTCGCGATGGCGTGTGACCCATCCTCTCTTGGCTGCCTGGTGATTCGGAGCACGGACGCCCTCGGATGGGTCGCGAGATGGCGGACCGGTCGCCACGACCGATCCTCGCACAACAAGGTTGTACCCATCTGCTGCCGATTCGGCACCGAATTGGTGGAGGCGGGCCATGCGGCAGTGGCGACGACGAGGCGTGCGGCATCAATGGCGACGCATCTTGCGGTGCGGCCATCAGCTACGAAGGGATAGGTGTGGTGATCACAGTCGCGGCACGGATCGACCGGGCGGTTCGACGTGGCACTGGCGGGCCGCTTCCGGTGCGGATCAGGGCCTGGGATGCCAGCGAGGCGGGCCCCATCGGGGGCCCAGTGGCGGTGCTGAGAGGTCGTCGGGCGATACGCCGGCTGGTGTACTCCCCGGGCGAGCTCGGCTTGGCCGACGCGTACATCTCCGGGGATCTGGACGTCGAGGGCGATCTGTCCACCGCCCTGGGCACGGTGTGGAACACAGCCCGCGACGGGCAGTGGCACCGCGTGCGCCCGGGGCCCCTCGGCTGGCTGCGCCTCGCGGCTACCGCGGTCCGGTTGGGTGCCGTCGGCCCCAGGCCCCGCCGCCCCGGCGCGCCCGCGCGCCTGGCGGGTCGGCGGCATTCCCGGCGACGAGACCGGGAGGTGATCGCCCGCCACTACGACGTGCCGCCGGAGTTCTACCGGCTGCTGCTGGACCACTCGATGGCCTACTCGTGCGGCTACTTCGCCAGCGGCGCCACCGGCGGCCTGGCCGACGCCCAATATGCCAAACTCGATCTGATCTGCCGCAAAGTCGGCCTGGAGCCTGGCAGCACGCTGCTGGACGTGGGGTGCGGCTGGGGATCGCTGGCCTGCCATGCCGCGCGGCACCACGGGGTCCGCGTCACCGCCGTGACCCTGTCGGCTCGGCAAGCCGAGTACGTGAAAGCGAGGTGCGTCGCGGAAGGCGTGTCGGATGCGGTGACGGTGCGGCTGGCCGACTACCGGGACCTGGACGGTGACGGAGCGTTCGATGCGGTCGCGGCCGTGGAGATGGGCGAGCACGTCGGCGAGCGGGAGTATCCCAGGTTCGCCGACCTGCTGTACCGGTCGCTCCGGCCCGGTGGCCGCGCGCTGGTGCAGCAGATGTCCCGAACCGGGGCCGTTCGCGACGGGGGGCCGTTCATCCGCACCTGGATCGCACCGGACATGCACATGAAGCCGCTGTCCGAGACGATCGGCGCGCTGGCTAGCGGCGGGCTGGAGGTGCGCGACGTGCAGGCCATGCGGGAGCACTATGCCTGGACCATCCGAGCATGGGCGGAGAACCTGGAAACGCATTGGGAGCAAGCGGTCTCGATGGTCGGGCTGGAGGTGGCCAGGGTGTGGCGGCTCTACCTGACGGGCAGCGCGCTGACGTTCGCAGGAAACAGGATGGGTGTGGACCAGATCCTTGCGATCCGCCCCGGCCCGGAAGGCGATTCCGGCATGCCCGCCGCCCGCACCTGGTGACGGTTCCGTCGTCCGCCGCTGGGTACCCCATGGGCGCAGCGGCCGGTGCTGTGCGTCGAAGCGTCCGGGCCGCCCAAGAAGGGAAGGGCGGCGAATGAACCCGCACTTGGTGAGCGTCGAACGAACCATCACGGCCCCACAGCAACGGCTGTTCGACGTTGTCGCCGACCCGTCGCAGCATCCCGTGATCGACGGGTCAGGCAGCGTACAGTCCGCCCAGCGGGGCAACCCGACGCGGTTGTCGCTGGGCGCCGAGTTCGGCATGGACATGAAACTCGGCACCAGCTACCGGATCACCAACACCGTCGTCGAATTCGACGAGCCACACCGGATCGCCTGGCGGCATTTCAATGGCCACATCTGGCGTTACCTGTTCGACCCTGACGGCACTGGCACCCGCGTGGTCGAGCAGTGGGACGCCACGGCGGTGTGGAACCGGGCGTTGCTGCGCCTTGCGGGCTTTCCCCGCCGCAACCGGCGCGACATGGTCGCCACCCTGGAACGGCTCGACAGGTTGGTCACAGGGCAGTCCGATGCCCCGCCGACATAGATGCGTCGCCGACCACATGACCCATCGTCGCGAGCCAACCTCTCGCGCCCGACATCCTGAGATCATCCGATCGCAACAGTCCGCTGCGTTGGGGGGCCGAGGGATGAAGAACGACACGCGCTGCTGGTAGGCGGCATAATCGGGATCGCCCTTGCGCATCTGCTCCGAGCGTCGGGCGCCGGTCGCCTGGGTCAGGAACCAGGTCATCACGGCCGGCGACAGCACGGTCCACCTGCCCGCCGGCGCGGCCGCCGCGACCAGGTACACGCCCCACCACAGGCAGGCATCACCGAAATAGTTCGGGTGTCGGGACCAGGCCCACAACCCGCGGTCCATGACCGGTCCGTGATCGGGTTCGCGCTTCCACGTGGCCTTCTGCCGGTCGGCGATCGCCTCGGTGAGTCCCCCGCCGACCATCAGCGCGGTCCCGGCGAGCACAGCCGCCCGGCCCAGCGCCCCCGGCTTGGGTGTGCTGACCGATGCGACCTGGATCGGCAGGGAGATCAGCCACTGCGCCGCACCCTGCGTGCCGAACACCTTGGCGATCTGTTGCAACCTGCTGGTGCCTTGCAGCATCTGCTCGTAGCGGGGGTCCTCCCCGCGGCCGGCAGCCGAGCGGTGCACGTGCATCGCCAGCCGCGCGCCCCACGCGGTCACCGCGGAGGCCAGCAGTCCTCGCCGCAAGCGGTCGCCGTCACCGCGGAAGGCCGACAGCACGGCGATGCCGGCGAGCCCCGGGCCCCAGGCAACGTCGACGACGTTGACGCGTCCGGCCTTGCGGGAGGCTATCCAGGCGGCGCCCTGCACCGCGGCGGCCAGAGCTGCGGAACCTGCTGTCACTCCGGCCAATCTGCGGCGGTGAAAAGTCATGCAGCCCATTATGCGACGCCACACCTACCGGACCCTGGCCGTCGACGCCGAAGACATCCAATGGCGCTCCAGGCAGCGTGGGACACAGCCATCGGATTGACGTGCCAGCGAAAGTGGTAACCAGGAGGCCATGAGGCTCCGCGGACTGCTCGTGTCAGCCGGCCCTGCCCTGGCGGCGGCCGTGATCGGATCGTTTGGCAGCCGCAGGGCGCCGCAGGTCTACAGCCGGCTGGTCAAACCGCCGTGGGCGCCGCCGAGTTCGGTGTTCGGCCCGGTCTGGACCGCGTTGTACGGGCTCATCGGCACAGCCGGCTGGCGGATGTGGCGCCGCGGCGCGCCGCAACGGATCTGGGCTATCCATGCTGCCCAATTGACGCTCAACGCCGCCTGGCCGTTCGCCTTCTTCACCATTCGCG
>CAZEAV010000372.1:0-3567 GCA_964510215.1 uncultured Iamiaceae bacterium | reverse complement strand
CTGGCGCGTGATTCTCAATCGTCCGGATCGGCGCAATGCGCACGATACAGCGATGCTAAAACAACTTATTTCTGCATTTGATGATGCCGAACGCGACGACGACTGCCGTTGCGTTGTTCTGACTGGTGCCGGCAGTGTTTTCTGCGCTGGCCAAGATCTGAATTTTACCAAGTCGGCGTCGGGCTCCGAGCTTGATGAATACCATCGTTGCACCATGGCAGCTCGACAGCGGATCCAGCGGAACGACAAGCCAGTCATTGGCGCGATCAATGGGCCTGCAGTTGGCGGCGGTGTGTATCTTGCGACTGCGTGTGATCTTGTCGTCGCAGTCGAGCAGTCGTTCTTCCAGATGCGTGAAGTTCTCGCAGGAAACCAGAGCGGCGGAGCACATTTGCTGTCGATTGGGCGAGCCCGCTCCTTGGAGATGAATCTGCTAGGCAGAAGGGTGTCTGCCATCGAGGCGGAGAGGTGGGGCCTGATCAACAGAGTGGTGCCAAATGATCAGCTTGAGGCGGCGGTCGAGGATTACGCATCAACTCTTGTGGGATTGCCTCCGCTGGCTCTAAAGTATACTAAGGCAACGACGAATCTCTTCCTCGATATGGCAGGCTTTTCATCTATTCTTGACGCCAGCGGTGCGGTTCAAAGATACTTGAACCTTACCCCGGATAGTCGAGAGGCCAAACGTGCATTTACAGAGAAGCGGCAGGGACAGTTCAGCGGGGAGGCCCCGGGACCACAGGACGTCCGCTTGTGAAGTGATGAGATCAACCTATTTATTGTGGATGGATGAATGGCATGGGGCGAGCAAACTCTGCAGCAGTTCTTCCCTTGGCTGGAACTCGCGTTCTGGACCTCTCAAGGCTGGTAGCTGGCAATCAGTTGACTCAACAACTCGCTGACTTCGGATGCGACGTTATAAAGGTTGAAAGGCCAGGACAGGGTGATCCGCTCCGAGAGTGGCGAGTTCAAGGCGTGGACGTTTGGTGGCAAGCTTATGGGCGGAACAAGCGGAGCATTACTATAGATCTCAAGCAAGGAGCCGGGCGGGACCTCCTTTTGGACTTGCTTTCGGACTGCCGAGTTGTTGTTGAAAGTTTCAGGCCGGGAGGACTTGAAAGGTTGGGACTCGGTTTCGATGAACTGCGGGCGCGTCGTCCGGATGTGGTGTTGGTGCGCGTGTCTGGCTGGGGTCAGACGGGAAACTACGCGTCGAGGCCCGGGTTCGGCACATTGGTAGAGGCAATGTCGGGCTTTGCAGCGATGAACGGATTCCCCGATCGAGAGCCGGTCCTTCCACCTTTGCCTTTGGCGGATATGGTGGCCGGGCTTTATGGTGCTTTCGGGACAGTTGTTGCGCTCCAAAGTGCTCAGGTTACTGGTCGTGGGCAGATAGTCGACGTCGCGTTATTGGAATCCCTTGTGTCAGTTTTGGGGCCAATTGCTGCCGCCTACGAATTGACCGGCTTGGAGCCAACCCGTAGTGGAAGTCGCTCCCGCACGTCGGCGCCGCGCAATGTGTATCGGACGAAGGATGGTAAATGGCTGGCAATATCCGGGTCCATGCAGAGTATGGCGGCGCGGATTTTTAAAGTTGTCGGACGTGTTGAACTGTTGAGAGATTCCCGCTTCTGCTCCAATACGAAAAGATTGCAGAATGTCGAGGAGTTGGATAGAATCGTTGGAGGCTACGTAGCTAATAGGACACTTGAGGAGAATATGGAAGAGTTTGTAGTTGGTGGCGTCACAGCGGCTCCTGTGTACGATGTTAGGGACTTGGTCGCGAACGCTCACGTTGTAAGTCGGGAAGTGTTTGTTGAGGCGGGATCCGAGGGATTACCTATTCATAACGTGGTGCCTCGATTGTCGTCCAGCCCGGGAGAGATTCTTAAGCCCGCGCCAAGACTGGGAGAGCACGTTGAAGACGTGCTTACCGAGTTCGGTCTGAGTAGGGAGGTGATTGGATCATTGAGAAATGATGGGGTCGTTTAAGTCGTTGTCATTCATTGCTGGTGCCGTTGTCAGCATAGGAGCCACAACATGAAGATTAGCCGACATGGCCACGCGTGCGTGAGGGTCGATGACGGGCGCAATTCCATCGTTATAGATCCTGGGGGTCTAAGTGATCCTGATGCAATCGCCGGAGCAGATGCAGTCCTGTATACTCACAGTCATTTCGATCATTTTGATCTGAACCGGCTTCGCGAGTCTCCGCCAAAGGAAATTGTTTGTCCCCCTGATATGGCGTCAACTCTGTCGGAGTTTGGTAACCGTGTCCGCACGGTTGAGGATGGTGTCAGGCTATTCGTCGGTGGCTTTTCTATTGACGTTGTTGGGAGTTTGCATGCATCCATACACCATTCGGCAGAGCCTTTACTGAACATGGGGTATCTTGTCGCGGGGCGCGTCTATCACCCTGGCGACAATCTGTTCTGTGGCGGTCTTGTCCCGGAGGTCCTTCTCCTGCCGATTAGCGGCCCTTGGCTTAAGACCGGGGAAGCCATGGAGTGGGTCGAGGAGTTGCGTCCGCGGGTCGCTTTACCCATTCACGGTGCCCTGTTGAGTGAGACAGGGCTTACAATCACGAATAGACTTGTGAACCTTGTGTGCGCGAATTCAGGGGTTGAGTTCGTTGAAGACTGGGGTGATGGCAGAGTAAGGGAGGTCGGATCTTAGCCTCGAACCACATATGAATCTGGTGTAGATCGCGGGGTGAGCCCGTTCGTGGACATCGGTTGAGCGGCCTGCGTGACCGTGGTGGTGAGCCGATGCTCGAAGCCTACCGGGCTGACCCGGCCAAGGGCGCAATGGGGTCATCTACGGTTGTAGAGGTTCTCGGTCCAGGCTCTGGGCTGAGGGGATCGCTTCGGTTCGGGTGGCAAAGTGGTGCCGGTCGTACTGTAGGACGGCGGATCTCGACGTGCCGGATGTGCTCGCGATTCGTCTTGGTAGCCAGATCTGACTTTGGTCACTTGCAGGGGGCTGGCGGGTCGTCATCACGTTGTCCTGCCGTCATGTCGTTGGGTCGGTGCGTTTTCACGCACTAGGTGTACCCGGCCACCAGGTTGGTTACAGGCGGCTGATCGGCGGTTGGCCTCCGAGTGCGCTGTGGCCACGGACAGTGTTGTAGTGCTCGAGCCAGGGTGCAAGGGCGGCGGTGCGCTCGTCGTTGGTGGTGAAGGCTTGTCGGTAGGCCCATTCGGTGGCCAGGGTGCGGTTGAGGCGCTCGACCTTGCCGTTTTGCCACGGGCAGTGGGGTCGAATGAACTTCTGCTTGGCGCCCAACGCTGCGCAGACACGCTGGATGTCGTGGGAGTGTCGGGAGTCGAAGGCGTTATCGGTCACGACCCGCTCGATGCTGGTGATGCCCTTGGCGGCGAAGTGGGCCGCGGCCCGTTCGAGAAACGCCGCGCGGGTGGGGCCCTTCTCGTCGGGCAGGATCTCGGAGTACGCAAGCCGGGAGTGGTCGTCAACGAGGGAGTGCACGTAGTCGTAGCCGATCCTGGTGGTGCGGTCGCGGTTGCCCAGGGCTCGACCGTGGGCGCGCCAGCCCCCGCCGTCAGGGAT
>CAZEAV010000371.1:1888-3570 GCA_964510215.1 uncultured Iamiaceae bacterium | reverse complement strand
CGCAATGGGTGAGGGCGGGTACGTCGGCGAGGATCTCGCGTCCGGTGGTAGCGTAGTGCGCCCGCGGGTTCGCTTCGTTGCCGTACTGGTAGAGGAACACCCACTCGGGGTGCTGATCCGCGAGGCCCTGGGCTTTGCGGACCGCCCCGTTGGATCCTTCCGAACCTGGCGAGGAGATGACCTCGGCGCCGAACACCTCGAGCAACTGGCGCCGTTCCACCGAGACGTTCTCGGGCAGTACGACCTTGAGGTGGTACCCCCGCATGCGGGCGATCATCGCCAGCGCGATACCGGTGTTCCCCGAGGACGGTTCGATGATGGTCTGACCCGGTCGCAGGGTGCCGTCGGCTTCGGCTTCGTCGATCATCGCCGCGGCGATACGGTCCTTGACCGATCCGGCGGGGTTCTGGCCTTCCAACTTGGCGAGGATCCGCACTTCGGCGTTCGGGCTGAGCGCGGAGACGTCGATCACGGGCGTGTTGCCGATGAGGTCGAGGACCGAGTCGTAGACGGCCACGGGTTTCTCCCAAGAAACGAATACCTGAGTAATACGATCGGAATTGTACCGGTTCGTCACCCGGATTTCGACAACTCGACGATCTCCTCGACGACTTCGCGGCCGTCCAACACGTAGGCCCGCAGCACCGGGACCTCGTCTCGCAGGGACACGATCAGGTACTTCCAGCCGCCGAGCAGCGGATTGTCCGCCTTGTCGATATCGGTCGGCGACGGGTAGGCGTCAGTATGGGTGTGGGAATGCATGACCCCGACGATGTCCAGTCCCTGCGGCGCGAATGCGGCTTCCGCGGCCATGAATCCCTCAGGTCCGATCGAGTAGGTCTTCGCGGATTCGTCGATGTTGTCGGCCCGACAGAACGCGTCGATGCGCTGCGATCCCACCACGCCTCCCAGCAGGCCACAGGCTTCCAGGGGATACCCGTCGATCGCGGCCGCCACCATGGCGTCATAGGCGCGGGAATCAAGCAGCAGGGGCGGCCCCGGAGCCGGGTGAACCGGAGGCATCGGCTGTCTCGGCGCGTCTGACATGGTCGCCTCACGCTACTCCGGTCGGGAAATGTGCCTCGGGCCATCGCCGACCGGGGCAGTAGCCTCCGGGGTCCCATGTCCGCCGCGAACGCACGAAAATCGCCGGTCATCGCCACCAACCGCCAGGCTCGTCGGGACTACGAGATCCTTTCCGAGATCGAGGCGGGCATCGCGCTGACCGGCAGTGAGGTGAAATCGCTGCGCGAGTCCAAGGTGACGCTGTCCGACGCGTACGCGCGGATCGTCGCCGGGGAGCTGTGGCTGATCGGGCTGCACATCGCCCCCTACTCCCACGCGGCGCCCCACACCGGCCACCCGGTGGAACGTGACCGGAAGCTGCTGGTACACCGTCACGAACTCGACGTGCTCGGTGCGCGCCTGGCGACCGAGCGTCTCACCCTGGTGCCCCTGGCACTGCGATTCGTCCGGGGACGGGTCAAGGTGGACGTGGCGCTGGCACGCGGCCGCAAGCAACATGACAAGCGGCAGCTCATCGCCAAACGCGATGCCGATCTCGAGGCGCGTCGGGCGATGGCCGCTGCCAATCGGCGTCACCGCGGCGGAACGTGACACCCGAGCCGGGACCGGCGAGGTCCCGAGCCGAGGGGACGGCGGGCCCCGGGCCGCGGCGGGGG
>CAZEAV010000371.1:0-1878 GCA_964510215.1 uncultured Iamiaceae bacterium | reverse complement strand
CATCCTGGACACCCCGGCGCGCCGGCGAGCTTCGACTGCCTGGGCGATGTCCCGGAGCGGTGGGCCTCCCAGACCCCCGACGCGCCGGCGGTGATCACCGAGACCGGCACCCACACCGCGGCCGATCTCGCCGAGCTCGTGGCCGACCAGGCCCGAGCCATCTCCCAGGTCACCCCGCCGGGGTCGGCGGTCGCGGTGCACTCGTCCAATTCGCCGGAGTTCCTGGCGTCGTTGTACGCGGTGCCCGCGGCGGGCCGGGTCCTCGTCCCGGTGAACACCCGCTCGAGTCGCGCCGAGAAGGTCGACCAGCTCGACCGGGCCCACGTGACCCTCCTGCTCGGCGACCCCGTGGACGGGTTCGGAGGTCCGACCAGGTCGCTCCCGGAGCTCGTGGCCGGCCCGCCGCCGGACCGGCCCGTCGAGGTGTGCCCGCGGCCTGACCCCGGTGACACCGCCTGGTTGCTGTTCACCTCAGGTTCCACCGGAATGCCCAAAGGTGTGCGGTGTACCCATGCATCACTCGCCGCCGGCGTCGCCGTCACTGCCGCGGCCAGGCCGCTGGCGGACGACGAGGTGTACCTGTTCCCTTTTCCGCTGTTCCACGTCGCCGCGTACAACGTGGTCCACGCCCACGTCCGCCATCGGCCGGTCGTGCTGCCGGACCGGTTCGATGCACGCCGGATCCTCGAGTTGTGCCGGATCCACGGGGTGACCTCGCTGTCGGTCGCCGCGACCATGTTGCGGATGCTCCTGGATGCGATCTCGGAAGATCCCGAGGGGCAAGCGCCCGCCTCGCTGCGCACCGTGGCATACGGCGCCGCGCCGATGCCCGAGGGACTTCTTCGTGAGGCCAGCGCGGTCCTGGGGTGCGATTTCGCCCAGGGCTACGGCTCCACCGAACTCTCGGGCAATGCGGTGTTCCTCGGACCCGCGGCGCACCGACGCGGCCTGGCGGGTGAGACACGGCTCCTCCGGGCAGCGGGCTATCCGGGCCCGGGAGTCGACCTGGCGATCCTCGACGATGCCGGCCACGTGATGCCCGCGGGCACCCCGGGAGAGATCACGATCGCGGCCGATCAGGTGTGCGCCGGTTACCTGGACGACCCTGCCGCCACCGCTCGAGCAATCCGGAACGGACGGCTCCACACTGGCGACATCGGCGTGGTCGACGACGACGGGTTGCTCACCGTCGTGGACCGGGCGAAGGACATCGTGGTGACCGGCGGCGAGAACGTCGCGTCCCGTGCAATCGAGAACGCGGCGCGTGCCCATCCCCGGATAGTGGACGTCGCGGTGGTCGGAATTCCCGACGACGTGTGGGGCGAAGCCGTCACCGCCGTGGTGGTGCTCCGGGACGCGGATCAAGCCGACCGTACCCACGCGTTCCGTGCCGCACCACCGGCGCTCGTCGCCGAAGTGCAGGCGCTCGTGACCGACCGGGTCGCCGGCTACGCCAAACCGCGTTCTGTGTGGCTCACCGAGGCGCTCCCGCTCAACGCAAACGGCAAAGTGGACAAGCCCGCCCTGCGTACCTCGGTCGCCCAGGCGGCCGGCGTCGCGCCCGATCCGTCCGCGTGACACCGGACCGCGGCGCGGTTCGCCGGGGCTCCCGTCCGTGTGGTCGACCGATTCGGATGCCATCCCCGCGAGCTCGTGCCGTGAGCTGCACCTGTGCCACCTGTCCCTCCGGCACCCGTCGCGCCTCGCGACGCGCAAGTCGTCGGCGCACTGCCTGTTGCGCCTTCGTCTGAGGGTCCTTGCGGGGGAACGACACTGCCTCGCGTGGGTATCGCAAACGTTTCCTGGCTCGGCATTAGAGTTGGCACGACTCGCGTCCCGGTGCGTTTCGGGGGTAGGGAGAATGCAAATGTCACACCC
>CAZEAV010000370.1:0-3572 GCA_964510215.1 uncultured Iamiaceae bacterium | reverse complement strand
CTCGACGGGTCGCCCTAACCGAGCATCACCGCCGCGCTGGCAGACGAGCACCCCGGCTCGGTCGTCGCGGTCGGCCGCGGACGCTACGACGCTGCCACCGAGACCTTCCCGCTGCGCGTGCCCGCGGGCGTGACCGTGCGCGGGCCCGCGCCACCGGACATCCCGCGCGAGGCGCGCAAGCACCTGCCCTCACCACGGCCCGCCGAAGTCGTCGGAGAAGGCCCGCTGCTCGCCATCGTCGGCGACGACGTGCACCTGGCGCACCTCACCCTGGCCGAGGTGCGCGCCGAGGCCGGTGGCCGCGGGGACGCCCCGGCCGTGGTCGCCTCCGGAGTGAGCCGCGTCCTCGTCGATGCGTGCACCCTGCACGGATCGGTCCGCCTGGACGGTGCCGACGACGTCACCCTGCAATGGAACGACGTCCATGGTGGACGCCTCGAGGCAGCGGGGTGCGCCCGGCTCCGGATCACCGGTGGCCACCTGCGGGGCCCGGTCGGTCGCACGCCCGCGGTGGCCATCGTCGACGGGCGACAGACCCACATCAGCGCCCTGGCGGTCACGGGCGTGCACGCCGGTCTGGCGGTGGCCGACACCGACGACCTGGTCATCAGCGGGTGCGCGGTACGCGCGGTCAGCGACGCGGTCGCGGTGTCCGGGTCGACGCGGGTGACGGTGAGCGGCAATCGGCTGCGCGGCGAGCGGGCGATCCATCTGCGGCGCTGCAACGACATCGAGATCAACGCCAACAGCATCGAGTGGGCGGACACCGCATTCGACGTGCAGGCGTGCGAAGCGGTGCAGATCGGTTCCAACCACATCGACGAGGCGCGCGTCGCCCGGGCGTGTCACTGAGTCGGCACCGAGTGCCTACACTCGACTGCGCCGTTGACAGCACGCTCGGAAAAGGGGAACGCATGACCGGCTGGAATTTCGCCGACATCTGGGATCTCGTCGCCCGGAAGGTTCCCGATCGAACCGCCCAGATTCAAGGCGACCGCCGCATCTCCTGGGGCGAGTTCGACCGTCGGGCCGACAGTGTGGCCCGATTCCTGCTCGACGCGGGCGTGGCCGAACAGGACAAGGTCGCGCAGTATCTCTACAACTGCCCCGAATACCTCGAGTCGATGTCCGCGTCGTTCAAGGCCGGGCTGGTGCCCATCAACACCAACTACCGCTACACCGACGCCGAGCTGGTGTATCTGTGGGACAACGCCGACGTGGTGGCCGTCGTGTTCCACGGCACCTTCACCGCCACCATCGACCGCATCCGCACCTCGGTCCCACTGGTGAAGACCTGGTTGTGGGTGGATGACGGGTACGGTGACTGCCCGGAGTGGGCGACCCCGTATGAGACGGCGGCGGCGACCGAGCCCGGCGACCGGCCGGTGCAGGGACCATGGGGTCGCAGCGGCGATCACCTGCTGATGACCTACACCGGCGGTACCACCGGTATGCCCAAAGGCGTCATGTGGCGCCAAGACGATCTGGTGCGCATCCTGCTGGGCACGTTCATGCCCGCGGTACGCGACGGCGTCGACCCGTCGATCATCGAGGCGGCCCTGGAACAACCCGGCGTGGTCGGGATGCCGGCGTGCCCGCTCATGCACGGCACCGGGCAGTACACCCAGCTCATCGTGCTCAGCATGGGCGGGTCGGTGGTGACGTTGCAGAGTCGCAACCTCGACGTCGCCGAGCTGCTCGATGTCGTGGAACGCGAAAAGGTCAACCAGATCGCACTGGTCGGCGACGCGTTCTCCAAGCCGATCCTCGCCGCGCTCGACGCCGAACCGGACCGTTGGGATCTGACCAGCCTGATGCTCATCGCGTCCTCCGGGGTGATGTGGAGCGAGGATTCCAAGAAGCGCCTGCTGGAGTACAACCCGAACATGCTGCTGCTCGACGCGTTCAGCTCGTCCGAGGCGGTCGGCATGGGCCAGTCCCTGTCCAGTGCCGGGGGGACCTCGCACACGGCGAAGTTCACCCTGGGTGAGAATGCCCGGGTGTTGGACGACAACGACCGGGACGTGGAACCCGGGTCGGGCGACATCGGCCGCGTCGCCCTGAAAGGGCTCGTCCCGGTCGGGTACTACAAGGACCCCGAGAAATCCGCCAGGACCTTCCCCACCATCGACGGACAGCGGTACTCGATCCCTGGCGATTACGCCCAGGTCGAGGCCGACGGCACGCTCACGCTGCTGGGCCGGGGTTCGGTGGTGATCAACTCCGGTGGCGAGAAGGTGTTCCCCGAGGAGGTCGAGGAGGCGCTCAAGACCCACCAGAGCGTGGCCGACGCGGTCGCGGTCGGCGTGCCCGACGACAAATTCGGAGAAGCGGTGGTGGCGGTGGTCGAGCCCAGCGACCCGGCGGCGGGCCTGGACGAAGCGGCGCTGATCGCCCATGTGAAGGGCCGGCTCGCCGCGTACAAGGCCCCCAAGCGGGTGTTGCCGGTGGACACGATCGGTCGGGCCGCCAATGCGAAGGTGGACTACAAGCGCCTCAAGGCCTACGCCCGGGAGACCATCGGCGTGTGAGGGACGCGCACCGGTCGGGTCACCGGGTGGCGAGGATGATCACGAACACCGACGCGTTGGTGAGCGCGTGCGCGACGATGCCGGTTCCCAGCGACCGGCGCCGCAGGGCGACGAATCCGAAGATCACCCCGAAGGTCCCGTTCGCGGTGATCAGTACCACGTTGTAGAGCCCGAGCGAAGGTGCGAAGTGGTAGCACCCGAAGAGCACACCCTGGATCACCGCGGCGAACGGTGCCCGCATCCGCGCGGCCAGGCTCCGCAGCAACACACCCCGGAAGATGAGCTCTTCGACGACGGGCGCGACGAGCACCCCGACGACGACCAGCATGATCAGCAGTTCGGTCGGCTGGTTCCTCATCATGTCCGAATAGCGCTGGGAACTCTGGCGCAGAGCGGGAATGGCGACAAGTGGCAAGGTGACGCCGACCTGGGCCATGCGGGCCACGATGAACAACAGCGGCCCCCAGCCCAGGTCCGACCAGCGGAACGACAGCCCCAGGTTGCGACGCAGCGGCGCGGTGCCGAAGCGTCGCCAGACGCCGATGACGACCAACGTCAGGCCGCCGTACACGAAGACGTAGAAGCCCCACTGCGCGACCTCGAAGGTTCCCAGTGTGGTCACCGATCGGGAGACGGCGTCGATGATGGCGCGTCCGGCCGCGACCACCGCCGCGACGGCGACGATCGCCACCCAGAACGCCGGGTGGCGGAGGGTTTCCAGTGGCGGCGGGGGCGGCGCGGCCACCGCCCGGGCGTGGCCCGTCCACCGCACGCCGTCCCAGTACCGGACCGACCCGGCCCACCACGGGTCCGGATACCAGCCCGGCGCCACCACCACAGGTGCCGGCGGCGGTGGCGGTGGGGGCGGGTCCGACATCATCCTGTCGAGTATTCCACCGAGTCCGTCGCCGACGGTCGGCACCGTACACGGGGAAGCCCCCGCGAGCCACGTTCCATGCCTGTACTGGGTTTGCTGGTGCGCACTCCAGTGCGCACCAGCAAACCCAGTACGCAGGCCGGTACGGTCAGGCGGCCGGCGCC
>CAZEAV010000369.1:0-3575 GCA_964510215.1 uncultured Iamiaceae bacterium | reverse complement strand
GCGCTCGCCCGACACCCGGCGACCCGGGCGCACCCCGGCCTGGCCCGCTGGCTCGACACTGTGCGGGCGAGTGGATCGGCGCTGCGCCTCGCCGGCTCACCCGACGAACTCGAATCGCTCGTGGCCGGCGCGCTCGACGTCGTGGCACCGCTCCCCGTCGACGACCAACCCCTGGCGATGTTCGCCGCCCAGGCGACCGGCGACGCGCACGGCCTCGATCGTGGCACCCCGCTCGGGTCGCTCGTCGCCGGCGCGCTGGGCCACCTCACCACCCCGAACGACGCCTCTCCCGGCCCGGCGCCGGACACCACCCCGGACGCCACCGCTCCGAGCGCCACGGAGGGCGATCCGTCGGAGGGGACGGCGAGCCGGTCGTGGCGCGACGCCTGGGCGCGGGTCGGGGTGATCTGTGACGACGTCTCATCCAGCGTGCTCGTGTTGAACCTGGCAACCACGCACGCCACCGACGGGCCGGTGTCGACTGCACTCGACGCGCACCGCCGCGCCGGGTTGCCGCTGCGCCTCACCCTGGGTCAGCTCCGCGCCGAGACGTGGGGTGTCGCCGAAGGCGCCGCGATCCAAAGCTGTGAGAACCCGAGCGTCGTCGCGCAGGCCGCGGCGCGCCTCGGTGTTCGGTCGGCGCCGCTGGTGTGCACCGACGGGCAACCCTCGGGCGCGGTCGACGCGCTGTTCGGCCGGCTCACTGCGTGTGGCGCGACCGTTCGCCACCACGGCGACTTCGACTGGGGAGGCATCGCCATCGCCAACACCCTCGTCGCCCGGCACCGGGTCGAGGCGTGGCGGTTCTCCACCGCCGACTATGTGGCGGTGGCCGAGCTGGGCCGGGTGCCCTTGGACGCACCGACCCGGCCGGTCGCCGCATCGTGGGACGCCGACCTGGCGCCGGCCATGGCCCGCACCGGTCGCCGCGTGTTCGAAGAGCAGGTGCTCGATACATTGCTCGCCGACCTTGCCAGCGCGCACCGCACGCCGGATTGATCGAGCCGACACCGCCGTTGGCGACCAGGAGCTGTGGTGGGCGTGCGACTGCTGATCCGACGCTACGCAACAACCGCGGCGCCACACACGCAGCGAGCCGTGGTGTTCCCGGGTGATCTCGATTGCTGCATCGACAGGTCCGACATCGCTGGAGACGTCGCTGATCAGCACCGGTCGTCAGACCAGGGACCACCCGTCCCAGGAGCGGTAGCGTGATGATGATCCGCCGGCCGCGAACACTCGGAGGTGTGCATGAAGAAGAACGCACGTGATCTCCGTTTCGACGCGCCGCTCTATTCGCTGGCTGAGGCTGCGCGCTACTTGGCGGTACCAAACTCGACGTTCGCCTCTTGGGCGAAAGGGTACGTTCGACGGTCGTCCGGCCGCGCCACGGTGACCGGGGCTCCGGTCGTGTCGGTCGTGCGCGGCCCGCACTCGGCCTCGGTTTCATTCATCGGATTGGCCGAGGGCATGGTTCTGGCGGCGATTCGTCAAACCGGCGTCCCCATGCAGCGCATCCGACCGGCATTGCTGGCATTGCAGGATGTGATGGGTGTCGAGCACGCGCTGGCCAACCGGCGGCTGTACTCGGACGGCGCCGAGGTGCTGTTCGATGTCGCCGAGGGGCGACAGGATCCCGGCGGCGTCGAGGTGGCCAAGCAACTCGTGGTCCTCCGGAACGGCCAGCGCGTCTTCACCGAGGTCGTCACCGATTATCTGCAGCGGATCGACTACGGCTCGGACGGCTACGCCCGACAGATCCATCTGCCCGGCTACGCCCGTCGACAGGTCGTTGCTGACCCGGAGCGGTCATTCGGACAGCCGGTCTTCGTCCACGGCGCCGCGCGCGTCAGTGACGTCCTCGACCGGTTCCAATCCGGCGAATCATTGCCCGATCTGGCAGAGGACTTCGGCGTGCCGATCGAGGATCTCGAGGACGCGGTCCGTGTCGCATCCCGACGGGCTGCCTGAGCTCTTTCTCGACCGCAGCCTGGGTCGTATCCAGGTACCCCGTTTGCTTCGCTCCGCTGGTCTTCGTCTCGTCACCCTTGCCGAGTACTACGGCGTTCCGGCTGACGAGCGAGTCGCCGATGTCGAGTGGTTGGAGCTGGCAGGATCCAGTGGTTGGGTGGTGTTTCTCAAGGACGCTCGCATCCGAAGCCGTACCGTCGAGCGAGAAGCGGTGCAGCATTTCGGGGTGCGGTACTTCTGTATCACCCGGCAGGATCTCACCGCAGCTCAGATGGCTGACCGCTACCTGGACCACCTCGGCACGATCGCCGATGCGTGCTCCGAGCCGGGACCGTTCATTTACGCAGTACACGAACGGCGGGTCGAGCGCCT
The DNA here is from genome assembly GCA_964510215.1 of uncultured Iamiaceae bacterium. GTDB lineage: Bacteria > Actinomycetota > Acidimicrobiia > Acidimicrobiales > Iamiaceae > JAFDWI01. The sequence goes on along the minus strand of CAZEAV010000369.1, from coordinate 1,232 downwards.
CGACCTCTGACGTGGGGGCCGTCGACTGCTGGACGTGCCAATGCGCGGAGTCCGTTGCCGGCATTGCGGACGGCTCATCCGCGTGGAGGCAACTGACCGCTGACCTCACGCGGCGGGGTCGTCGGCCAGGTAGCCGATCAACTGCTGAGTCAACTCGCCCGGGCGGCTCATGGCGACCAGGTGGCCGCCGGGCAGCACGTCGGCCTCGATGCCGAGACGAGCTCGGGCGATGCGGCGTTGGAACTCGGCGGGGAAGAGCCGGTCGTCGGCCCCGACGAGCACGTGAATCGGTACGTCCGGCCACGCGTCGAACGTGCACGGCTGGCCGAACGGGGTGTCGACCGGTCCCCGGTCGCCGGCCAGCATGTCGGCTTTGCGGTGGTCGGGCACGTCGTGGAAGAACACGATCTCGGGGTCGAGGTCGTTCGACCGACCGGCGGCGTCATTGGCGGCTCGCCGGGCGTCGTCTGATCCGGTGTTCCCGAACCACTCACCCGGTGTTTCCCCGGGCACCGGGATCATCGCATTGACCAACACGATGCTCGCCACAGCGGCCCGCTTGGTGATCATCGGCACGGTGAACCCGCCCATCGACTGGGCGACGAGCACCACGGAGCGATGCTCACCGATCGCCTCGTCGGCGATCGCGGCGTACTCGGGCAGGCCGGCGGCCGGGTCGTCGCCGGGAAAATCGACGGCGAGTGCAGTGTGCCCGCGGGCGGTGAGCTCGGCTGCGGCGTCGCGCCAGTAGACCTCGCCGGCACCACCGGCGCCGGGGATCAGAACGAACGTCGCCACGGCGTCAACTCCGCGCCACGGCCGGCGGTCCACCACCAGTGGTGGCGACCGGGGCGAGCACGGCGGCCCGGTGCCGGCGCGGCGGCTGGGGAAGACGAGTCTCTGCGTGACGATCGGGGGCCGGGCCACGAAGGTCGAACCTGCCCGCGGGCATCATCAGCCACCCGCACGCGCGGCTTCGATGGCGGCGACGTCGATCTTGGTCATCTGCATCATCGCCTCGAAGGCGCGTTTCGCGGCGGCCCGGTCGGGGTCGGCGATCGCGTCGAGCAACACCTGCGGGGTGATCTTCCACGACACACCCCATCGGTCTTTGCACCAGCCACAGACGCTCTCGCTGCCGCCGTTCTGAACGATCGCGTCCCACAGCCGGTCGGTCTCGGCCTGATCGTCGGTCGCGATCTGAAACGAGAACGCCTCGGACTGGGTGAACT
>CAZEAV010000368.1:3275-3581 GCA_964510215.1 uncultured Iamiaceae bacterium | reverse complement strand
CATCCCGTCCCGCGAGGTGTCGATCCGCAACGACGTCGATCCCGGCGAGGTCGTCACCCTGGGCGAGGTCATCGAAGCCCTCGTCGTGCAGAAGGAGGACAAGGAGGGTCGGCTGATCCTCTCCAAGAAGCGGGCCCAGTACGAGCGGGCCTGGGGTGACATCGAGCGCAAGAAGGACGAGGGCGGCGTGGTGTCCGGCCCGGTCATCGAAGTGGTCAAGGGCGGGCTTATCCTGGATATCGGGTTGCGGGGGTTCCTGCCCGCGTCGCTGGTGGAGTTGCGCCGGGTACGTGACCTGCAGCCCTA
>CAZEAV010000368.1:0-3265 GCA_964510215.1 uncultured Iamiaceae bacterium | reverse complement strand
ATCGAGCTCGACCAGAACCGCAACAACGTGGTGCTGTCGCGTCGGGCTTGGCTGGAGGAGACCCAGCGCGAGCAGCGCGAGCAGTTCCTCGAGAACCTCAAACCGGGCGAGAAGCGCCGGGGCGTGGTCTCCTCGGTCGTGAACTTCGGTGCGTTCGTGGACCTGGGCGGGATGGACGGCCTCATCCACGTGTCGGAGCTCTCCTGGAAGCATGTGGACCACCCCGGCTCGGTCGTCGCCGGGGGCGACGAGGTCGAGGTCCAGGTGCTCGATGTGGACCATTCCCGAGAGCGGATCTCCCTGTCGCTCAAGGCCACCCAGCAGGATCCCTGGCAGGAGTTCGCATCCGGGCACCGGGTCGGTGAGCTGGTGTACGGGCGGGTCACCAAGCTCGTACCGTTCGGGGCGTTCGTCCAGGTCGGTGACGGGATCGAGGGGCTGGTGCACATCTCGGAGATGTCGGCCCATCACGTGGAACTCCCCGAGCAGGTCGTGACCCCGGGCGAGGAGCTCTGGGTGAAGATCATCGATCTGGATCTGCAGCGGCGTCGGATCAGCCTTTCGATCAAACAGGCGGCCGAAGGCGGCGTCGTGGCGTCGGAGTACCAGGAGCACTTCGGCGAGCATGCGTACGACAACGAGGGCAACTTCATCGGGAACGCCGATGATGCGTCCACCGAGGAGGCGTGGGCCGACTACTACGCCGAGGCCGCGGAACCCGGGACCGGGGAGACCGTGGCCGCAGAGACCGTGGCCGACGAGGGCGACGCCGAGGGAGACACCCCCACCGCTTGAGGGGTGACGCCGCAACGCCCCAGGGCGTGGGTTTTCTTCGTCGGAGATTCAAGGCGGCCGGAGTCCGGCCGAAAGGTACCCGTCTTGTCCGGTACCCGGCCTCTCGATTTCGCATCCAGAGGCAGGTCGAGAAGAAGAGAGAGCTGCGTTGAACTCTCGTAAGCCCTTGGTCCTCATTGCCGCCGCCGTGGTCGCGATCGCGGCTGTGGTCGTGCTCTACATGTACGTCAACGGTCAGAAGGACCGTGCGTTCAAGAACGCCGAGATGGTCAACGTCTGGGTCGTGCACAAGGCGGTGCCGGCCGGTACCTACGGGCAGAAGACCCAGGGCATGATCGTGAAGGACCAGATCCCGCGGAAGTTCTACCCGTCCAACGCCATCAAGGACATCACGCAGATCACCAACAAGGTGGCGGTGTCGGACCTCGCGGTGAACTCGATCGTGGTCGAGGGCATGTTCGCCGACCCGGCGACCCAACAGGTGACGCTGTCGACCCAGCTCAAGCCGATTCACGGCGTGGACCAGGTCGCGGTGACGATCAACGTCAGCAACGTCCAGGGTGTGGCCGGGCTGATCGTGCCGGGCGACTTTGTCAACATCATGGTGACCAACCTCTCGAGCCAGCCGTTGTCGGGCGGTGACGGCGGCAGTAGCGCCCCGGCCCCGACCGGCGGTCCCGGATCGATGTGCGGGAACGCCCAGATTCCCGAGGGTGCGTCCAGTTCCGATTATCTGTTCTGTAATCAGGCGGTGGTCCTGATGCAGAAGGTGGAGGTGCTGGCGGTGGGGCACAACGCCATCCCCACCCCTGGGCAGGCAGCGACCGGGGACAGCCAGACCACCCAAACGTCCAACTCGGGCGAGCTCACCTTCATCGTGCCGATGAAGTTCGCCCAGATGATCGCGTCGGTTCCGCCGGGCAACTTCTACATGGCGCTGGTCGCCAAGGACTACAAGCCGACCAAGACGGATCGGATCAAGCCGAACGCGCCGCTGCCCTCGGAAGACCCCAAGCAGCTCACGCCGTACGGTCCTGAGGGTCCGACCTGACCCATGGGCTACCCTGCGTCTGCCGGTGTCCCCCATTCCCGAGGTCGGGAGATCAACTCGCCCGTGTCCGATGTGCCCACCATTTCGCTCCCCGTCGCGGTCGTCGACCGGGATCAGTCGGTCAGGAACCGGCTTGCGATGCAGATGGGCGAACACGCGGTTGCTTTCGGCTCGATCGAGGAGTTGGAATCGCGCCTGCCACCGACGCCGGCGATCGTCGTGTTCGGCCCCGAATGTGCCGACCCGGCCGAGCTGGGGCGCCTCGAAGATCTCCTGCGGGCCCGCCCTGACGTCGGCGCGATCCTCGTCGCCGAGGAGCTGACCACCGAGCTGTTCCAGCGCGCGATGCGGATCGGCGTGCGCGACGTCCTCTCGGCACCGGTGGAGACTGCCCAACTTTCCGAAGCGGTGCGGCGGGTGGCCGGCGGCATTTCCCATGCGGTGGCCCATCAGCCCGCTCCGGTCCCGGAACAGGTGGGAATGAACGGGGGACCGGGACAGGTCATCACGGTGTTCTCCACCAAAGGTGGCGCCGGGAAGTCGATGGTGGCGTGCAACATCGGGGTCTCGCTGGCCAGGAAATCGGATCGACCGGTGGTGCTGGTGGACGCGGACCTGCAGTTCGGCGACTGCGCCGTGATGCTGAAGCTCGCGCCCCAGCGCACCATCGTCGATGCGGTCGGCGCCATCGACCAGCTCGATGCGCCGTTGCTGTCGTCGATGCTGGTCGAGCACGAGCGCTCCGGGCTGCTGGTACTGCCGGCGCCACTGGAGCCGGCGTTCGCCGATCAGATCACGGCGGAGTACATGACCACGATCGTGGAACTGCTGCGGACGATGGCGGCGTACGTGGTCATCGACACACCCGCGTATTTCAACGAGATCGTGTTGAGCCTCATCGAACAGAGTGACGACGTGATCCTGGTGGCGGGCATGGACGTCCCGAACATCAAGAACGTCAAGATCGGCCTGCAGACGCTGCGCATGTTGAACACGCCGATGTCGAAGCTGCATCTCGTGCTCAATCGGGCGAACGCCAAGGTCAAGTTGGACGTGAACGAGGTCGAGCGGACGTTGCAGGTGCGCGCGGACTCCCAGATCCCCAGCGACGTGGCCGTTCCCCAGTCCGTGAACAAGGGCGTGCCGGTCGTGCTCGATGCCCCGAAATCCGGGGTGGCGCGGTCGCTCGAAGCGCTTGCCGACCTGTTCGTCGCGAGTGATGAATCGTCGAAAAAGGTGCGTGCTCGCTAGCGCGACGTGTTCGTGAAACGTGACCGGTGCGAGTGTCGTGGTCACGCGCGGATCGGAATTCTCGGGTCCGGTCGGATTTCCAGTGTTTCCCGGGTGATTGTCGGGCGGGGATCCTCAAGGCGATGCCCGCGGCGCCGATAGTTTCCCGATGTCCCTCTACAAGCGCCT
>CAZEAV010000367.1:0-3602 GCA_964510215.1 uncultured Iamiaceae bacterium | reverse complement strand
GCGCCCGCCGGTTCCGGCAAGACCCGGGTGCTGACCCGGCGGATCGCGTGGCGCGCCGACCGCGGCGACCTCGACATCCGGCGTGTCCTGGCGATCACGTTCACCACCCGGGCCGCACGCGAGCTGCAGATACGCCTCGCGGCGCTGCTCGGCCGCGACACGGGCACCGCCGGCACCTTCCACGCGATCGCACGCCGCATGCTGGCCGACCACTCGAACCCCACCATCATCGAGGACCGGCAGCGCTTCGTGGATCGCCTCGACGTCGGCACCCGCTCGATGTCGACACGCGCGTTGCTCACCGAGATCGACTGGGCACAGGCACGCGGGATCAGCCCCGGGGACTATCCGGACAGGGCGCGGGCCCAACGCAGAGACCACGGCGTCGACCCCGATCTCGTCGCAGCGGCCTACGACGCGTACAGACTTGCCAAGCGGCGACGCGGCGTGGTGGATTTCGACGACCTTCTGGCCACGGCCACGGATCTGATCGCAGACGACCGGGCGTTCGCGCGGGCCCAGCGTTGGCGCTTCCGCCACTTCTTCGTCGACGAGTACCAGGACGTCAATCCGCTGCAGCAACGCTTTCTGACCGCATTGCTGGGCGATCGGACGGATCTGTGCGTGGTCGGCGACCCGAACCAGGCGATCTACGCGTTCAACGGCGCCGATGCCGGCTACCTCGCCCGGTTCAGTGACCATTTCCCGGGAGCCCGGGTCGTGGAGCTGTCGAGGAACCATCGCTCTGCTCCCGGCGTGCAACGCGTGGCCCGGGCCATCCTCGCCGGGCCGACGCGCGCCGGCGTGTCGTGGTCCTCGGAGGCGCCGACGGTGACGGCCTACCCCGATGAAACAGCCGAGGCGATCGGCATCGCACGGCGATTGCGCGACGGCCATCCCCCGGGTGTGTCGTGGCGGCACCAGGCGGTCCTGGTCCGCACCCACGCCCAGGCCCGGATCGTCGGTGCAATCCTCGAGCGTGCCCGGATCCCGATGCGCGACCAGGACGACCCGGTCGACCGCGATGCCGTCGCCGTATTGAGCTTCCACAGCGCGAAAGGCCTGGAATGGCCCGTTGTGCACCTCGCCGGTCTCGAGGAGGGCCTCACCCCCGATTTCCATGCCACCACCGGCGACGCCGTCGCCGAAGAGCGTCGGCTGCTCTATGTCGCGGCCAGCCGCGCGAATCGCCACCTGCACCTGAGCTGGGCGCGCAAGCGGCGCATGGGGGACCGGGTGGTCGAGCGCTCGCCTTCGCGCTGGCTGGCCGACGTCGAGCGCGAGATCGCCGACCTCGGGTGCACGGCACCGCCCCCTCGGCGCGCCCGCGTCCGCAGCATCGGCCCGACACCGGGTGCGGACGAGCGCCCCGGCGATGCCCGGACCCGCCTGCAGCACTGGCGCGCCACCAAAGCGCGCGCGGCGGCGGTGCCGGTCTCGGTGATCCTGAGTGACGACGTTCTGGATGACCTCGCCCGACTCAGCCCGCGCACGGCCCAAGACCTCGAAGCGGTACCCGGCCTGGGCCGGATCAAGCGGGGCCGTTTCGGCGACGAACTGCTCGGCATTCTCGACACCGGGAGCATCCCGTGAAATCCACCGACGTCCAGTCCATCGCTGCCGCCGCGGACGTCGCGGCGAAGGTCCTGGCAGAGCCACGTTTCTATCTGGGCCGGGAGAGCAGCGAGGCAATCACGGCACGCGAACTCGTGGACCACCAGGTGGATGCGGGTCGGGTCCGGCTCCGCATCCGGTTCGCGTTCACGGGAGCGTTGAACGCGGCGGCACGGGCGATGCTCCAGCCCGATCGCCTGACCTGGGTCCAGGAGTCCGAGCACGATCTGGAAACCGGCCGCGTGGTGTTCAAGATCCTGCCCGACCACTACCCGGACCGGCTGCGGTGTCACGGCCGCTACCGCATCACCGAAGACGGCGATCAGGCGTCGGTGCGCACGGTCGCCACCGAGCTGCACGTGCGAGCCCCGTTGGTGGCAGGCCAGGTCGAACGGACGCTCATGGACGGGCTCCGGCGGGAACTCGACGCCCAGGCACTGGCGATCCCCGATTACGGCGCCTGAGTGTTCCCCACGGCCTCGTCGGCGTCGGGAACGGTCACGATGACCACCGTGGCGTCACAGCGGGCCAGCAGTTCCTCGATCGTGTGACCGAGAAAGACCTGATTGTCCAGGCGACGCGGGTTCGCGCCGATGACCACCAGGTCGGCGACCTGGGTCTCGGTGATCTTCACCAGCTCGTCCGCGACCGACACCCCGTGGCGCAGCATCGTCCGTGACTGCGCGGTGAGCTCGCCCACATAGGACTGTGCCGCGGCCAACATCGCCATCCCCGGGCGGTCGGCGTCACCCCGGTCCCCACGGCTCACCACGTGCGTGAGCAGCAATTCGGTCCCCAGCTGTCCGCCCAGGTTGCCGGCCACCTCCTGGGCGGCCCGCGACGCACGCGAGCCGGAAACCGGCACCACACACCTGGTGAAGAAGCTCGGCAACGGCGTCGCCTGATTCCGGGCCCGTCTGACGATGACCATCGGCAGTCGCGATCGAGCCAGCACGTCGTCGGCGACGGTCGAGAGCAACTGGCCGGGCTTGGGTGTGTCCATCACGCCCAGGCCGATCACCCCGAACCCCAGCCGGGACTCGTCCAGAATCGCACCGACCGCGTCCCGATCTGCGACCTGGCGCACCTCGGAGGCCCGCCCTTCGAACACGTTCAGCACGGTTTCGACGTCCACGTCGTCGGCCCCCACCGACAGCACCGTGACCGGCGCACCCGCAGGCCAGGCGTAGTGCAGCACCTGCGCCGCGACGATCGAGTTTGGCAACCCGCGGCTGGGCAGCAACAGACGCCGGTCCTTGACGACCAGGTTCGCCGACAGCTTCTCCTCCTGTTCCAGACGGGCCTGTTCCTCGTCGGAGCCGACGAAATTCCGCACGAACAGCCGCAGCGTCGGCGGCGCCGCCATCGAGGTGACCATCGCCAACAACACGATGACGGTGAAAGCCGCGTCGTTCAGCACGCCCAGGCCGAGGCCAACGGTCGCGATGATGACCTCCATCGCGCCCCGTGCGTTCAGGCCGGCACCGAGGGCGGCGCTCTCACGGTTGGACATCCGTGCCAGGCGTGCCCCCGCGAAAGATCCCACGAACTTCGCCGCGCTCGCGACCAGGATCACCACGATCGCCCACATCAGGACCTGACCGTCCGCGAGCAGGCTGAGATCCACCCGCAAACCGGCGGTTGCGAAGAACAACGGTGCGAACACGGCCATCGTCAGCGACTCGATGCGCTCGCGCACGCCATCGTGCTGGAACCGTGACCGACCCAGCAGGATCCCCGCGACGAACGCGCCCAGGACCGCTTCGACGCCCATGGCCTGACCGAACACGCAGAACGCCAACATCGCGCAGGTCGACACCATCATGCCGCCGTCCGCGCCCGACTCGCCCGTGCGCGTCCGCCGCAGCAGCGTGTCGATGAGTGGCTGGGCCAAGGCGAAGGACACGACGAGGAATATGGCCATGCCGCCGATGGTCTGGAGGACATTGGCGGGCGAAAGCGATCCGGACGTCGCCAGGCCCGAGATC
>CAZEAV010000366.1:0-3603 GCA_964510215.1 uncultured Iamiaceae bacterium | reverse complement strand
GCGTTGGTGGCGGAGTCCGAACACGGCGCGCTGGCCGAATCGGCCCGCGCCGAGCTGCGCGAACGCAGCGGCGGCAATCCGCTGTTCCTCATCGAGCTGCTGGCGCTGCTGAACGACCAGCGCCACGTCGCCGAGGCTGGTGCTCCCGAGATGTTGGATGACGGCCTGCCCGACACCCTGCGGGGCATCGTCGCTGCCCGGCTCGACAATCTGGATGCCCCCGAGCGGGCGCTCATCGACGACGCCGCGGTGTTGGGGCGGCGCGGCCGGGTCGAGCATCTCGCAGAAATGGCCGACGAGCTCCGCGGCACGCCGGACATCATCCCCTCGCTCGCAGCGCTCGAAGCCCGCGACCTGCTCCGCGTCGAAGGCGCGGTGTGGGAGTTCCGGTCCGACATCACCCGAGAGGTCGCGTACCGGATGCTCACCAAATCCGGCCGGGCCGACAAGCACCTCGGGGTCGCCCGCTGGATCGAAACCCACCACACCGGCACCTGGAACGACCGGATCGTGGACCAACTCGCCCACCACTACGGCCAGGCCGCCGAGCTGCTCGCCGACCTGGGCGCCGTGGACCGGCTGTCGGGCGGGGTGCGCGAGCGGGCACTGCACTGGATCGAGGAGGTGAGCGCCCGAGCCGAGCGGCTCCGGCTGCTGCCCGCGGTCGAACGCCTCTGTACCCAGGGTCTGGCACTCGCCGGCGACGAATCGACCGGTCAACGCCTGGCGCTGTTGGTGAGACGGGCCCGCGCCCGGGCCATGGCCCGCGACATGGCCGGCGCCACCGAGGACGTCGCGGCCGCGGCCGCGATGGCGGCAGATCTCGGCGACGACGCCACGGCCGCCGCGGTCCTGGTGGTCGAGGGTGACCTGGCACAGCAGGCGGGCAGATTGGACGAGGCACGCCACATCCTGGACCGGGCGGTGGCCCGGGCCACCGAAGCCGGTGACGGTCTCGGGCGTGCCGAAGCGCTGCGGGCGCGGGGTATGGCCGAACTGTTCGCCGGCCGCACCGCGGAAGCCGAATCCACCACCGGCGAGGCGCACGAGGCGTTCCAGAAGTTGGGCTTGCGCTCGGGCGAGGCATGGGCGATGCAGAACCTGGCCTGGATGGCGTTGGTCCAGGGGCGGATTACCGACGCCGAGCGCCGTATCGGGGAATCTCTGGCGATTTTCGAGGAGCTGGGCGATTCGGGAGGGGCGGCCTGGGCACGGGGCCTCCTCGGTTTCGTCCGACTCGCGGAAGGGGATCTGGCGAGCGCGGACGCCCTGGGTCGCTCCGTGCTCGCCGACGCCCAGGCCGGAGGTGACCGCTGGGCCACCGCGATGATGCTGCTGCTCGGCGCCACCGTCCGGCTCTGGTCGGGTCGGACCGAGGCGGCCATCGACACCGCACGTGACGGACTGGCCATGTTCCGCTCGGTGCACGACCGTTTCGGCCAGGCGCGCATCGTCTGGCCACTGGCTCGCGGCTTGGCGATGAGGGGGGAGATCGCGGCAGGCGTGGCCGTGTTGGACGAGGTGCGACGCGCGTTGGACGCCGACGGTGACACGCCCGGATCCTTCGACGATCGGGCCACGGTGGCGGTCGCGCTCGCCTCGCTCCAGGTTCATCTGGGACAACCGACCGCGGCCCTGGCCGCGATCGACACCTTGGCCGCGGCCATCGGCTATGAGGTACGTGCAGACGGCGAGGTCGTCGACGCGTCGGGCCGGTCGGTGGCGGTGACCGACCTCGGCCCCACCGGCGTCGATGCGATGATCGCGATGGGCATGGCCCGATTGCAGCTCGCTTCGGTCGCCGCTGCGGCCGAAGTACTGGACGCCGCGGCCGAGCTCACCGGTTCGACCGCGCCGAGCGTGCCGGTGGCAGCGGCCCGCGCATTCGTCCGCCTCGCCGAGGGGCGGGTGGACGAGGCCGTCGATCTGGCCCAAGGGGTGCTGGCCGACGCCAGGACCTCGTACCTCGACCGCACGTTGGCCCACCTCGCACTGGGCATCGCCGCGGCGCGACGCCAGGAGAAGGCAGGGGTGCGCGCCGTGTTCGCCGAGGCACGCGACGTCGTGGACCACACCGGTGACCGGCTCACCCAGGCGCTCGTACGCCTCGCCGAAGGTCGCGCTCTGGACGTGGTGGGCGACGATGCCACCGTCGACCGCACGGCCGAGGCCTGGGCCCGTCTCCACGATCTGGGCATCGACGGCGCCGGGTGGCTGCGGGTCTTCGACTCCGGCCTGGGCCTGTCGACCTCGGCGATCACGGCCTGATCCCGGACGGCGCCGGCGGGGTGATCAGCCAGCGCGGGTGACGATCACCCCGAGCACGTCCCCACGCGCCACCTCGGAGACTTCCGGGGAGACATCTGCCAGTCCGTCGGCTCGGGCGAGCGAGCGGACCCGGTGTGAGGCGACCCCACCGGAGACGGCCGGTCGGATCGCGCCGTCTTCGACGACGACCGGGACGAACTGGCGCATGCCGGTCTTCGCCGACCATCCTTCGCCCACCGGCATGGGCACCGGTGCGGGCACCCGGCCCCCAGCGAGTCGGGCCAGCACCGGACGGGCGATCACGTACAGACTCGCGTGCACCGCTCCCGGATTTCCCGGCAGCGCACACACCGCGACCCCGTCGACGACGCCGAAGCCCTGGGGGCGCCCCGGTTGGATCGCGACCGAGCAGAAGGTGACGCCGAGTTCGCCGAGCACGTGGCGCACCACGTCGTGGGCGCCCACCGATGCACCGCCGGTGGTGACGATGCAATCGACCCCGGCCTGGTGCGCCCGCACCAGGCACGCGTCGAAATCGGACGGATCGTCCGAAGTGGTCTCGACCATGGCGACCTCGACCCCGAAACCCCGCAGCGTTTCGCCGACCAGCGTCACGTTCGAGTCCAGGATCTTTCCCGCGAGCAGCGCTCCTCCCGCGATCGACACCTCATCCAGGCTCATCAACTCGTCGCCGGTCACGATCACCGCGACCCTGGGACGTGGGTGCACCGGCACGCTGAAGGAGCCCGAACTGGCGAGCGCGGCCAACGCCGCTCCGTCCAGCCGGGTCCCGGCGGTCAAGAGCTCCTGTCCGGCCGCGACATCGGACCCCTGGACACGCACGTGGGTGCCCGCGGGCCAGTCCGCGGGCACGCGTACCTCGTCGGGGAGTGGTGCCCGGGCGAGGGGCTGATCCGTGCGTTCGACCGGGACGACGGTGTCGGCGCCTTCGGGCATCGGCGCTCCGGTCATGATCCGTACCGCGGTACCCGGCGTCCACTCGCCCGTGGCGCCCGCGGCGATGTCTCCCGACACCGCGAGCGTGGCCCGGCCGTCACCGTCGTCGACAAGCTCGGCGGCAGCGAACGCGAAGCCGTCCATCGCCGCGTTGGAGAACGGCGGCGCGTTCCACACCGCGGGAACCGCCTCGGCGGTGACGAGGCCGACCGGGTCGAAGTCGGGCTGGGGCACCGTGGGAAAGCGCACGGGGGCGAGGGGCTCGATCTGATCGAGCGCTGCGGCCAGGTAGGACTCGTAGGAGACGAGGTCGTCCCGGTGGGTCCGGTCCATCGGGCCCGCACTCACCTTTCGGGTGGCAGCGTCGCCACGACCGCT
>CAZEAV010000365.1:0-3620 GCA_964510215.1 uncultured Iamiaceae bacterium | reverse complement strand
CGCCGTCGACGCCCCCACCCATTTCGAAGTGCTCGACGGGTTCGCCACCGACGACGGCAGCCCTAACCTCGACCTGCCGACCATGCGTATGACCTTCGACTTCGCCGCCACCGACACCGGCTCGCGCCTGACCATGACCACCCACTTCGCCGACGTCGCCGCATACGACAAGATCTTCGAGATGGGCATGGAGGAGGGCACGCTGTCGGCCATGAGCCAGATGGACGACGTGGTCACCGATCTGCGCGCGTTCGCCGCCGATGCGCCGGCGGAAGCGAAAGTCCTCGACGACACCTCCGTCCGGGTCAGCCGGGTCATCCGGGGCGACGTGGGGACGGTGTGGGCCGCGTACCACGAGCCCGACCTCGTCCGTCGCTGGATGCTCGGCCCCGACGGATGGTCGATGCCCACGTGTGACACCTCGGTCGAGGTCGGCGGCACCTACCGGTACGTGTGGCGCAACGACGCCGACGGGACGAGCTTTGCCTCGACCGGGGAGATCCTGGACGTCGACCCGCCCCACCGGACACGCTTCACCCAACGTATGAAGGGTGACGGGATCCCGGTCGATGCGCCGGTCGCCGTCGTCGAGTCGACCCTCACCCCGGTCGAGGGCGGCACGCTCGTCAGCCTCGTCATGACCCTCCCCGACACCGTGACCCGGGACGCCGTGCTGGCGACCGGCATGGTCGACGGGATGGAGCAGAGCTACCGCCGACTCGAAGCGACAATCGCGCCGGGGTGAGGGCGTCGGTCGTCGGGAGACCCGGTGCCGTGCCGGGCAACTTGTGTCATCTTCCCGTCCGGCCGGCGCTTGTTGCGCCTCGCCGCGACCTCGTGGACGACGCATCGGGGGGTCGGGAACGTACGACATCGCCGATACGTTCGATTCCACGGTGGGGACCCCGCACCCGATCGACCAGTCCCGACAGGAGAGCGACGATGAGCGACGTGCAGAACCGGAACGACAAGATCATCGAGGAGTTCCGAGCCAACAAGGGCAAGGTCGGCGGACCTTTCGAGGGCGGGACGCTGTTGCTGTTGCACACCACGGGCGCCAAGTCGGGCCGCGAGCGGGTCAACCCGATGGTGTACCGCGACCTCGGCCGAGGTCGGGTCGCGGTGTTCGCGACCAAAGCCGGTGCCGACACGCATCCCGCGTGGTATCACAACCTCGTCGCCCACCCCGCGGTGACCGCCGAGATCGGTACCTCGATCCGCTCCTTCACGGCACGCACCGCAACCGGCGCAGAACGCGCCGGAATCTGGGAGGCGCAGAAGGCCGCGATCCCCGGATTCGCGGACTACGAGGCCAAGACCAGCCGTGAGATCCCCGTGGTCGTCCTCGATCCGGCGTGATCGGTCGGCCGCGCCGCTTCCGGTCGGCGCCGGGCCCTACGCCTCGGCGTTGACACGGAGCCGACTCGTGGAGCGGTGCTGCTCCCACGAGCGGCTGTGGTTCGCGAAGTACGGCGGCCGGTCGGCGAGCACCGAGGTCTCCAACCAGAGTCGCTTCAGGTGTCGGACCCGGTTCGCGGAGGGGTCATCGGTGTAGGCGGTGCGGCCATGCATGACATGGAAGTTGTCGATGAACTGCATGTCGCCGGGCGCCAGTTCCATGGCGACGTGGTTGGCGTCCTCGGCGGCCATCTGCTCGACCGCGCGCAACGCCTCGATCTGCACCTCGGACAGTCGCGGGGCCTCGGGATGGCGCTGGGACGCCCAGATGTAACCGGGGATGCAGCGGACGAAGAGTCGATCGTTCCACTCGGTGAACACCGGCACCTCGTAGAACGCGGCCGACCCATCGGGCTGCTCGCCGCGGAAGTCATACGGGAACGGCTCGTACAGCGCGGCTGCCAGCCGAGGCGCTTCACGCACCAGCCGGTTGTGGATCCGCACCGAGTTCGACACCAGCGACAGGCCACCGGTACGCCCGTTGGCGAGGCACATGAGGCCGACGAGGTCGGATCCGTCGCAGTGGAAAGGCAGTGCGATGGCGCCGAATTCGTTGCCACGGGCTTCCGGGTCGTCGTACGCCTTGCCCTGGTCGGTGACGTCACCCAGGACGTGACCGTGTCTGTTCTGCGCCCACGGCAGCCCCAGGTGGGTACCGATGCCCCAATACAGCAGCTCCATCTCGTCCTGGGTGTAGCGGGACCGCTCGATGCCGCGGATGCGGACGAACCCACGCCCGTCGATCAGTTCGCGTTCGATGGCGGCGAGACGCGCGGCCAACGTCGGCAGCGGGTAGTCCTGCGCGGTGAGTTCCAGCGGGTCGGTGGAGCTGGCCATGGCACGGCGCAATGCCTCGTCGAGCTCGTCGAGTTCCGCGCCGGTGAGGATCTCGGTGAAGGTCGCGTCGTCGGCGAACGCGTCGGCCGTCCACTCACACGGCGGTTCGAGGATGCGGGGTGTGCCCATCGGTTCGGTTCCTTCTTTGGCTACTTCATGGGATGGCGGGGAGACGCACCCGCCGCGGATGGCGTTCAGGGATCGCACCTGGGTCCGCGCACGAGACGGCCGGGGCGGTCACCGGTGTCCACACCGTCGTGGGCGATCTCGACGCCGGCGACGATCGTGTGCACGTAACCGGTGGCGTCCTGGAAGAGGCGACGCCCACCGGCGGGCAGGTCGTGCACCATGCGCGGCGGGCCCAACGCCAGATTGTCGAAGTCGATCACGTTCAGGTCGGCTCGGTAGCCGGGCGCGATCAGCCCACGGTCGCACAATCCCACGGCTTCCGCGGTGGCGCGGGTCTGGCGGGCCACGACGAACGCCAGATCAAGTCGTGGGCCCCGGGTCCGGTCCCTGGCCCAGTGGGTGAGCAGGGTGGTGGGAAAGCTCGCGTCACAGATCGTGCCGACGTGTGCGCCGCCGTCGCCGAGACCGGGAACCGTGAACTCGTGCGCCAACATCTCGGCCGCTGCGTCGAGGTTCCCGTCGCCGTAGTTGAGGAACGGCATATACAACAGCGCCTCGCCGTCGTCTGCCAGCAGGCGGTCGAGGTAATACGCCACCGGATCGGCCCCGCGTGCCGCGGCGAGCTGCGCAACCGAACGGTCCGGTCCGGGCTCGTAATCGAGTGGAGTGCCCAGGTCGTAGGTGCCGGCCAGCGTCTGCGGCGACACCTGCTCGGTGAGCTCGGCGAGCATCCGTTCCCGGCGAGCCGGATCCTGCAGCGCCGCACGCTGCTGGGCCACGGGCAGCTCCGCGATGTCGGCGTAGCCGGCGCAGCGCGACAGGGGGTTGACCGATGCCTGCAGCCCGACGAGCACGCCCACCGCTCGCGGCGCCACCTGGGCGCGCATCGCCAGACCTTCGGCGTTGACGCGCTCGAGGAGCCTGAGCCCGCTGCGGTAGCCGGTGCCGGCGCGGGCCTGGACGAGCGAGAACGACAGCGGCCGGCCCGAGGCACGCATCATCTCCAGCAGGGTTTCGTCCTCGCTCGGTTCTCGGAAGTCCGAGACCACCTGGAAGACCCCACGTCCGGTTGCCCCGATGGCCCGGGCGATGCCCACGAGCTCGTCGCGGGCGGCGTTCAGGGTCGGCGTGGCCGCGCCGGTGCTGGTGCGGTGGTTCAGCGTTCGCGACGTGGAGAATCCGAGCGCACCGGCGCG
>CAZEAV010000364.1:0-3647 GCA_964510215.1 uncultured Iamiaceae bacterium | reverse complement strand
GGTGGCCATGACCCGGGAGAAGGCGGTCTGCGAGGCCCGGCGGGGGGTGCGGGTGAACGCACTGTGCCCCGGGCCGGTGCTGACGCCGCTGCTGGAGAAGTTCCTGTCCGACGACGCGAAGCGGCACCGACGCCTGGTCCACATTCCCATGGGGCGTTTCGGCACGGCGGAGGAGATGGTGAACGGTGCGCTCTTTCTCGCATCGGACGAGTCCTCGTTCATGACCGGCCAGTCGCTCATCATCGACGGCGGCATCACCGCCGCGTACGTGACCCCGGAGTGAGCCCCGTGAACGAACCGGTATCGCCGACGCCCCGCGACGCGTCCTACCCCGCGGACCGTGGCCGGCTCGATCCCGCCCAGCTCCGTACGGCCGTGGCGGACGGGTCGATCGACACGGTCATCGTCGCCGCCACCGACCTGCAGGGACGCCTCGTGGGCAAACGCGTCTCGGGTTGGTACTTCTGCGACTTCGTCGCCGAGCACGGCGTCGAGGCGTGCAACTACCTCCTGGGCGTCGACGTCGAGATGACGCCGCTTCCCGGTTTCACGTTCGCGAACTGGGATTCGGGGTACGGCGACATGGGTTTCGTGCCCGACCCGGGCACCATGCGCGTCGTGCCGTGGTTGGACGCGACCGCGATCGTGTTGTGCGACATCGTCGACGGAGAACACCGCCTCCCGGTCGCCGTGTCACCCCGTCAGATCCTCAAGGCCCAGGTCGCCAGAGCCCGCGAGGCCGGGTTCGTCCCCGCGATCGGGGCCGAACTCGAGTTCTTCCTGTTCCACGACAGCTACTCGGAGCTGGCCGAGCGTGGCTACGCGGACCCACACCCGCATTCGGACTGGATCGAGGACTACCACGTCTTCCAGACGACCCGGGACGAGTATCTGATCCGCCGGATCCGCAAAGCGATGGACGACTGTGGCATCCCCGTGGAGTTCTCCAAAGGCGAGGCAGGGTACGGCCAGCACGAGATCAACCTGCGCTACGCCGACGCCGTCGAGATGGCCGACCGGCAGGCGATATACAAGAACGCGGTGCGCGAGATCGCCGCGGCCGAAGGACGGTCGGTCACGTTCATGGCGAAGTATTCCGCGGACGATGTCGGTTCGTCCTGCCATCTGCACGTGAGCCTCACCGACGCGGCGACGGGAGCCCCGGTCTTCGACGCGGTCGACGGCACCTCGGACGCATCGCAGCGGTTCCGGCACTTCCTGGGCGGCATCATCGCGGCGTCACGGGATCTGGCACTGTGCTGGGCACCGACGTTGAACTCCTACAAGCGCTACGCACCCGAATCGTGGGCGCCCACCGCGATCGCCTGGGGCCATGACAACCGCACGTGCGGCTACCGCATCGTCGGGCACGGCACCGGCACACGATTGGAGTCGCGCATCCCCGGCGCCGATGTGAACGGGTACGTCGCCTACGCGGCCCTGATCGCCGCGGGCATCCACGGGATCACCCACGGCATCGAACCACCGCCGCCGGTCGAAGGCAACGCATACGAAGCCGACGTGGAGCGGATCCCCTCCACGTTCATCGAAGCGATCGAGTCGTTTGCGTCGAGCACGGTCGCGGTGGAGCTCCTCGGTGACGCCGTGCACCGGCATCTGTGCAACGCGGCCCGTCAGGAATGGTCGGCCGCGAACCGGGCGGTGACCGACTGGGAGCGCCGCCGCTACTTCGCCCAGTACTGAGGTTCAGCGCCACCGTGTCGTCATCCCGTCCGCTCATCGCCGTCACCTCGCGGCGCATTCCCCCCGAGCGGATCTCGCACTGGTTGGAACCGGCGCAGGCGTTGCCGACCTACTACCTCGACGCGCTGCACACCGCCGGCGGCATCGGGGCGTCGGTGATCTGTCAGGATCCCGACGCGGTCGACACGGGAGCGTTCCTGGGCCGATTCGACGGGCTGATGGTCACCGGAGGCCTGGACGTCGACCCGGGCTTGTACGGGCAGGTGCCGCACCCGAAGATCAGCCCGTTCGACACGACGGCGGATCGTTGGGAGATCGCACTGATCCACGCGGCCCGGCGTGCCGGGTTGCCGCTTTTGGCGATCTGCCGGGGACACCAGTTGTTGAACGTCGCCCAGGGCGGCACGCTGCACCAGCATCTGGGCGACCTGGCCGGCGTCGGCGCGCACGGCATTCCCGACGGGGGAGGGGGCACGCCGAACGAGATGATCGTTGAGCCCTCCAGTCGGCTGGCTGCGGCCGTCGGCACCGATGGCGTGGTGGGACGCTGCCACCATCATCAGGCCGTCGATGTCGTCGGCAGCGACCTGGTGGTCACGGCACAGGCCGCGGACGGCGTGATCGAAGGCCTCGAGATCCCCGGTGATCGCTGGAGCGTCGCGGTGCAGTGGCACCCGGAGGATTCGGCACGCGACGATCCGATCCAACAGCGCCTCTTCGCCGCGTTCGTGGCCGCCGCGTCCGCCACCAAAGGCGCCTGATCCGGTCGGCATGATCCGACCCGGCAGCCGGCAGTCTGACGTGCGCGCTGCATACCCTACTCGGGTTGCCGTGGGTCCTTGGCCCGGTTGTGAGGCCCGCAGAGGCGTTGGAGGTTGTCGAGGGTGGTGGGTCCGCCACTGGGGTAGGGGATTGTGTGGTCGTATTGGAGGAGGGCTCGGGCGTGACAACCGGGTTGGACGCATTCGGGGTTGCGTTCGTCGATGACGCGCCGTTGTCGGCGGGTGGGGAATCGTCGGCGGGGCGAGGCGTCGACGGGGTAGCGCCGGTTGTCCTCCATGAGGAGTGAGACGAACGCGTCGGGGAGGAGTTTGCCCACGGCGTGGTCCGACAGTGGGGTGCCGTCCGCGAGGGTGTTGCCTTCGGGTCGGACGTGGACGACGACTTCGGCGACGGCACGTGGCGCGCGCTCCGCGGATCGTCCGGCCGAGGTCAGTCCCTCGGCGGTCCCGACGACGCGGAGCAGCGCGTCGGCCCGCTGTTGGGCGAGCGAGGGGACCGTCGGCTTGGCAGACTCGGCGACAGGGCCCGACGCGTCCGCGGACGCGCCGGGAATGGCCTCACCGCCTGCGGCTTCGTCCGGCCCGTGATGGATCACTTCGATGTCCACGACCGCCTGGAGTATCCCGGCCTCGGCTGGCGGGACCTTGATGGTGAAGGTGACCATGCCGTCGGGATCGGTGTGCCACGACATCGACCGTGCTTCCTGTTGACGCTCGTCGATGACTACCTGGTCTTCGTTGCGCAGACTCCAGGCGGCGATCGCCGCGCCCAGGCGACCGGCGGGTGTGGTGCGGGCGATGGTGACCAAGGCGTCGACGTTCTCATCGGTGAGGTGGGCCGCAAGGGTCCGGGCTTTCGCGTAGGAGATCTCGCCTGCTGCCAGTGCGTTGTCGAGTTGTGGCCAGCGACGAAGGGCCTTGGCGACCCGGACCTGGGTGCGTGCCGTGCCGAGCTCGATGTCGCACAGATCCGCGAGCCATGCCGCGCACGAGAGCGCTCCCCAGGTCGCCCAGGCGCCACGGGCGTCGAGCTCGCCGACGAGGACGAGGAGTTCATACGTGCCCAAGTGCAGCCGTTTGGCCAGCGAGGCAACCTCGGCTTCCAGATGTTCGGTGGGGGTGTCAGCGAGGTGGTCGCGCGTCCGCGGACGCGGTCCAGGG
>CAZEAV010000363.1:0-3649 GCA_964510215.1 uncultured Iamiaceae bacterium | reverse complement strand
GTACACCGCCCAGCAGGCGCGCGGTGGCTGCGGCTCCGGCCATCAGCATCTCCTCGGTGATCTCCAGGACCAGCCGATCCGGGTCGATGCCAGTGGCCGCGACGACCTCTTCGACCACGACGAGCAGGTCCGGGTCGGCGAGCTGCCCCGCGGCGAGGTTGACGAACAGCCTGGGCGGGTCACCCGCGTCGGTCCGCGGCCAGCCCGCGGCGGTCCGACAGGCCGACTCCAGGACCCAGGATCCCAACTCGCCGAGGAGCCCGGAGTCCTCGGCGACGCCGAGGAAGCGATCGGGCTCCAGGAGCCCCCGCTCGGGATGCTCCCATCGCAACAGTGCCTCGATCCCGCGGGGCGTCATCGACTTCAGATCCATGATCGGCTGGTAACGGAGGCGGAACTCGTTCCGTTCCAGTCCTCGCCGCAGGCCCGATTCGACAGTGAGCCGTTCCACCGCCGCGCGGTGCATGCGCTCGTCGAAGACTTGCGCGACGTCACGACCGCGGGACTTGGCCTCGTACATCGCCGAGTCGGCGTCACGCAGCAACCTCTCCGGCACGCTGGCCCCCGAGCCGATGACCACGCCCACGCTGACCGACACGTGGAGACCGTTCCCCTCGATGTCGACCTCGCCGGCGACGTCACGCCGAATCCGGTCCGCCAGTGCCACTGCCTGCTCGGTGCCGGTCACCGGGGCGCACAGCACGACGAACTCGTCCCCACCGAAACGCGCCACCAGGTCGTGGGGCCGCACCACGTCGCCGAGCCGGTTCGCGACCTCGACGAGCACCTTGTCCCCCGTCTGATGGCCGAGGCTGTCGTTGACGACCTTGAAGCGATCCAGATCGATGAACAGCAGCGCGAGCAGGGCGCCGGTGCGGCGTGCCGCGTGGACCGCATCGGCGAGATTTTCGACCAGCATGTTGCGGTTGGGCAGGCCGGTGAGCGGATCGTGGGTCGCGAGATGTTCGAGCTTCGCGTGCGCATGGTGAATCTCGGTGACATCGTGCAGCGTGCCCACGTGCGCGGTGACCTCACCATCGGCGTCGTGCACCGGACGGGTGTGCAGGTCCACCCACCGCAGATCGCCGTCGGGACGCACGACCCGGACGCTCTCGTCCACACCGCCGTCGGCACCGGTGCGCCACCTGGCCCGCAGCCGTTCCGCGTCGGCGGGGTGGAACACCGCGAACACGTCGTCGATCTCGGACAGACGACGGCCGGTCACCTCGACCCACCAGTCGCTCGCGAACTGCACTCTCGCCGCCGGGTCGAGCTCGAAGATCGCGCTCGGCGACGACGACGCCAGCGAGCGGAAACGTTCCTCACTTGCCGCAAGCGCCTCCTGCGCGCGGTGCCGATCGGTGACGTCGCGCCCGTTTCCGAGCAGTCCGGCGACGCCCGGATCATCCAGCAGGTTCTGGAGCCAGCCGTCGATCCACCGGTAGGTGCCGTCCACGTGCCGCGCCCGGAACTCGAAAGCGATGGGCTCGAACGGGTTCTTCAGTAACTGCACCACCTCCGCGGTGACCGCGTCATGGTCGTCCGGGTGGATCAGGTCGAGCACCTGGGTGCCCACCAACGCGTCCGGTTCCATGCCCAGCAGTCGCAACATGGCCGGATTCGCGAAACGCACCGTCCCTTCCGGTTCGACGACCATGACGATGTCCGCCGACCCCTGGACGAGCGCGTGGTACCGGTTCGATTCCACTGCCTGTGTACTCGGTGAGGCTCCGGTGGCCCGACGGTACGGACGGGCGGTCACGAGCCGGGAGCCGTTCGAGACGTGTTGGGTCGGCGCCACGATGTCGGCCCGCATCCACACCGAGCGCCCCTCGTCGTTCAGGAAGCGCACCGGGACATCGGCGTGCCCGGTGGCGGCGTCGGCACCCGACGCGCGGAATTCGCCGGAGATTCGGACCCGGTCCGCGGGGTTGACGAGGTGGGTGAACGGCCGGCCCAGCGCCTGTTCGGGGGGCCAACCCAGGAGCATGCGCGTTGCACCTGCAGTCCGGCGGACGATGCCGTCGGCGTCCAATTCGAAGGTGATGGCGTCGTCCAACCGAACCCCTCACGTCCGACCCCGACGAAGGGCCCCCGCTCTGTCCGTCGGGGAAGTGTAGGCGGGATCGGACGGCGGTGCCTCTCGGGTGTGCGGAATCACCGGCGAACCGGCTAGTGTCCAACGGTCCAGCTCGGTGTATCCAGCCGAGGCGACACACCAGGTCCCGTGGTGAAGTCAGGAGTTCACGCCGCCCTGTCAAGGCGGAGGTCGCGAGTTCAAATCTCGTCGGGACCGCAAGACGAATCCGGCCTCGTGGTCGGGGCTCGAAGCCGGAGGCCAGGCGTCACCTCGACAGCACCTGGCGCAGCCTGTCCAACCGACCCCGGTCGAGGCCCGCGGCGCGCAGGTCGGCGGCGACATCGACGGTCACGGCCCAGTCGAGGAGGACGGGAAGACGGTCAGCGAGCGCCTTGTCCAGATCCGAAGCGCTTCGTCGGTCGATCATCACCCCGACCCACTTCCCCTGTTCCGGATCGAAGACCTGGCCGTGGCCGCGGTAGCTCCCCGCGCCGCGGAATCCGTGGGCATAGTTCTCCGCGATCGCCCCGGGCGTCGCACCAGCCAGCGCCAGCAACATCGAGGTGACCATACCGGTGCGATCCCGACCGCCACCACAGTGGATCAGGAGCGGTCCCGGCGCGTCCGCGATCGCCTCGAACACCTGGCAGATCTTGTCGGGAAAGTGCCTGATGTTCGGCTCCCAGGCGCGTGGATGATCCAGCCAGGGGCCGGATTCGGCCAGGAAGGCGACATCGTGCGGATCCTCGGTCGGCGCTCGCACCACTTCGATGTCACCGAGCGCCGCCCCATCGACGACCGGGTGCTCGGGCCGCCGACCCACCTCGCCGTCGTTGCGAAGGTCGACGACCATTCGAAGCCCGTCTGCCCGGGCCGCCTGCCAGCCCATGGTCGTCAGCCATTCCGTGGCTGCTGATCGCCAGACCCGACAGTACGCGGTCGATCCCCCTCCACGAAGAGGGAGCCCGCCGAGATCCGCGACGTTTCGGGCGCCGTCCCATTTGGGAACGCGGACGGCGGTCATCCGAATCGGGCGGATCGTGACCAGCGCCGTCAGGCGGCGTCGATCCGATGCAATTCGTCGATGTCGAAGACGGTGGTCGTCGGCTCGTCGACGATGTAGCCGGAGATTTCCGGGGTCAACCAGACGACAGCCTTTCGCCGTTCGTCCGGACCGTAGATCTCCTTCACGGTCCCTCGGTACTCGATCAACCCCACCTGCGCGGCCACCAGGTCTCCGTATGCCAGCTCGTCGTTGGTCTTCGTCTTTTTCACCATGGAATCTCCACTCCCAGCGACTGGTCGAGTCGGCCTGCCACGACCTCATCTACGGTACCGGCAAGCTTGTCGAGTGCCCGCTGGTCTTGCCGTCGCCACTTGAACTCGCCTGGCCTGCCGGCAAGCCCGGCGAAATTTGGAGCGAAAAGGTCGAACGACGGCCCTTTCGCTCCAAATTTGCCGGATGTTGCAACTCGGCCAATGCGGCACGGTAGACCCAGAATGGGACCTGCTCTCGCTGCGCGGCCGGAGCCGGCGCGCTCCCACGGGAGCGCGGATCATCTGCGGAGT
>CAZEAV010000362.1:0-3654 GCA_964510215.1 uncultured Iamiaceae bacterium | reverse complement strand
GGTCGTCCCCGGCTGCTCGACAACCTCGGCGTCACGGTTCCGTCGGACCCGCCGGCGGCGTGAATTCGCCTATCGGTGACCGGTGCCGATCCCGGCGCGACCGGGCCGCGAGTTGTGTCACGTCGGCGTCGGCGCGGCAGAATCAGGGTGTTCCGAATCGGGGGTGACTCACCGGGCACCCACCACGCCCCGTCACACCGGGGCACAACGAGGAAGGTGCGCCGATGCGTCGTCGCATGATGAAATCCAAGATCCACCGGGCCACGGTGACCGACGCGGACCTGCACTACGTCGGCTCGATCACGGTCGATGCCGACCTGATGGCGGCCGCGGACCTGGCCGAATACGAGCAGGTCGCGGTGGTCGACATCGACAACGGAAGCCGTCTGGAGACCTACGTGATCGCGGGCGAGCCCGGTTCGGGGTCGATCTGCCTGAACGGCGCGGCGGCCCGTCTGGTGAGCCCCGGCGACAAGGTCATCATCATCTCCTACGCCGACTACGAAGCCGCCGAACTCGGCGAATACCAACCGCGCATCGTGCACGTGGACACCGCCAATGCGCCGGTGGACTTCGCCACCGCCCGCCTGCTCGCCGGGGTGGACGAGCCCGCACCCCGGCGCTATGTCGAGGTTCCGGCCGCGGCCGGCTGATCGACCCGTCACATCTCCATGCCGTGCCTGCGGGGGTTTCCCCGGCGAAGCTCACCGTGACCGCTTCGGACGGGACCGCACCGGGTCGGCTGGACCTGCTGGTCGTCGGGTCCGGCGTCGCGGGTCTGTCCGCCGCGCTGGCCGCGGTTCGCCGGCACGGCATGCGTGTCGGCGTGCTCACCAAGGGAGCGCTGTCGGACAGCACGACGCGGTGGGCCCAGGGCGGCGTCGCGGACGCGGACGACTCGACCGAGCTTCACCATGCGGACACACTCGCAGCGGGCGTCGAGTTGTGCGATGCCGACGCGGTGGAGGTGCTGGTCACCCAGGGGCCGGATCGGGTGGGCGACCTGATGGCCATCGGTGCGGTGTTCGACCGCGACGCGGACGGGCACCTGGAGTTCGCCCGGGAAGGCGGCCATTCCAGCGCCCGGGTGGTGCACGCGGGCGGTTCGGCCACCGGCGCCGAGGTGGAACGGGCGCTCGACGCGGCGACCCGGCGCTCGGCGACCCTGGTGTACGAACACTGGTTCGCGTTCGACCTCATCGTGGAAGGCGGGCGCTGCGTGGGGGTCCGCGCGCTCGACCCGGACGGCACCGTCGGCGAGGTCCGCGCCGATCAGGTCCTGCTGGCCACGGGAGGCGCGGGGCAGCTCTTCGCGGTGACGACGAATCCGGTGGAAGCGACCGGGGACGGCACCGCGATGGCGATGCGGGCCGGGGTACTGGTGGCCGATGTGGAGTTCATGCAGTTCCATCCCACCGCGCTGCACACCGCGGCCATGCCCCGCCCGCTTCTGACCGAGGCCCTGCGGGGGCACGGTGCGAAGCTGCGCGGCCCCGACGGTGAGCGGTTCACCGACGAGTTGGCGCCCCGCGATGTCGTGTCCCGGGCCGAGACGGCGGTCATGATCGAGCACCGTTGCGACCATGTCTGGCTGGACGCGACCGAGCTGGGCGACTTCACGGGGCGGTTCCCCAACATCGCCGTCGAGCTCGACGCCGTCGGCCTGGATGCGGATCGTGACTGGTTACCGGTCGCGCCCGCGGCCCACTATCTCTCCGGCGGCGTGATCACCGATCTGTGGGGTGCGTCGAGCCTGCCCGGGCTGTGGGCCGCGGGGGAGGCGGCGTGTACCGGCGTGCACGGCGCGAACCGGTTGGCCTCGAATTCGTTGCTCGAGGGCCTTGTCTTCGGCCCCCGCGTCGTCGAGGCGATCGCGTCCGGTCAGAACGGTCCCCGTTCCGAGGGGGCGATGCGGTCGGTGCCGGTGGCCGACGGTCCCGCCGATGCCGGGGGCGGCGAGATCAGCGGACGGTGGATCGAGGCGGCTTCGTCCGTGCCCGCCGCGCACGCCAGGGGTCCGTCGGCGACCGAGATCGCGCAGTTGCGCGTCGATGTGCAGCGCTCGATGACCTTCGACGCGGGCGTGCTGCGGAGCGCGGCGAGCCTGGATCGGGCCGAGGCGGTGCTCACCGCGACCCTGGACCGGGTCGGCGAGCCACGTGATCCGGCGTCCTGGGAGCTGGTGAATCTGTGCGTGGTGGGCCGAGCGCTGGTTCGTGCGGCGTCGGTGCGCACCGAGTCCCGGGGCGCGCACACCCGGGTGGATCACCCCGGGACCGACCCGGACTTCCGCCTCCGTCTCGTCCAGGGCCCCGGGAACGGCTGAACCCGGCGGTCGGGGGGCATCGCGTAGTCTCGGACCATGACCACCGCGGGCCCGACTCCTCCAGGCTGGTACCCGGACCCCATGGGCCGCCATGAGTACCGCTGGTTCGACGGCACCTCCTGGACCGATCACGCGTCGTCCAGAGGAGCCCAGCTCCTCGACCCGCTCGCGGCCGCGCCGCCGGTCACCGTGCAGTCGACGACGCCGGCGGACAGGATCCGGCACCAGGTCGCGGGGCAGGCTCACGTCGACGCCGGCGATGTCCGTGGCGGCGGCACCCTGTTCAGCGAACCGGTGCTCGTGGTGAACCAGAAGGTGAAGATCGTGGAGCTCAACAACGAGTACGCGGTCCACGACCAGCACGGCACCCAGATCGGCGCCATCCGCCAGGTCGGCCAGTCGACAGCGAAGAAGGTGATGCGGGCACTCACGAGTGTCGATCAGTTCATGACCCACAAGTTGCAGATCGTGGATCGTGACGGCTCCGTCGCGCTGGTGCTCACCCGGCCGGCGAAATTCGTGAAATCCAAGATCATCGTGCAGGACGCCACCGGCGCCGAGGTGGGGACGATCGTCCAGGAGAACGCGATCGGCAAGATCCATTTCGGCCTGTATGGACCTGCGGGCAAGGTGGGCGCCATCCATGCGGAGAACTGGCGGGCGTGGAACTTCCGCATCAGCGACGCGGCCGACAACGAGATCGCCCGGATCACCAAGACCTGGGAAGGTCTGGCGAAGACCATGTTCACCACCGCGGACAACTATGTGGTCCAGATTCACACCTTTTCGCCGGAACCGCTGCGGTCGCTCGTGGTCGCCGCGGCGGTGAGCGTGGATCTGGCACTCAAGCAGGACTCCCGCGGTTTCAACTGAGCCGCGCCGCCTCGTCGGTGCCGCCGGTGAAGGTTGGGAACGCACGCGTCCGACCGGGCAGGCTGGTGCCACCATGTCCGAGCCGACCCCGACGCTTCAGCGCCCCGTGCGGGCCACCGCGCTGCATCCTGGGTCCGGTGCGATCCGGGACGCGGTGACGCGCGCGCTGGCGGAGGATCTCACTCCGATCGGGGACATCACCTCGATGCTTCTGCCGCCGGACGCCCGTGCGGTGGCGACGCTGGTGAGTCGGGGAGACGGGGTGCTCGCCGGGAGCCGGTGCGTCACCGAGACCTACGCGCAACTCGACGCGGACGTGCACCTGGAGTGGTACCTCGACGACGGTGCCCGGCTGACACCGGGCCGGCACATCGCCGACGTGACCGGACCCGCCTCGGCGGTGCTCACCGGAGAACGCACCGCTCTGAATTTCGTCCAGACCCTGTCCGGCACCG
>CAZEAV010000361.1:0-3660 GCA_964510215.1 uncultured Iamiaceae bacterium | reverse complement strand
AAGCGGACTCCAACTGGCTGCAAGCCGCGTCGCCTGCAGCCAGCAGGCCGCATTCGAGTGGGTTCTGCTGGGCGGACGTGTGCGGGAGCCATTTCAACCAGTCCCACTCGCCGGCCGATTCGCCAGGCAACACCGCGGCCACCACCACTTCAGCAGGGCTGTGCAACGCGGTCAGTTTCGCAACCAGTGCCCGGGCGGCGCCCAACGCATCCTGGCGGGTCCCGGCTACGCCGAGCGTGCCGATTTCGGTCAGGGGGGCAACCACGGGCACCGGAGCGACGACTTGTCTGGGCTCGACGACAGCGACGAGTTCATCAAAAAGCTCGGGGATGGACTTGCCGCCTTTGGGCATTTCCACCGTCGAGCGGGTCGGAAGGGTGCCGACCCCGACGCGTAAGTCGAGAAAGCCGTGACGATCCGGGCGCATCGCCCACAACAAGTTCGCCCGGGCCGCGGCACCCTGGAGCACTTCGATGGTCGAGAGGTGTTCGCGTTTTCGGGTGGCGACTTCCTGGGCCCGGTCGATGTCCAACCGGGCGGTGAAATGATCCAAGCGCATGTGGAACGCCCGCGTCGCTTCGGCCAGGTTCTTCTTGTTCTGGTGTTTCATCGACGCCCAGTTGCCCACCATCATCAGCGGGCTGAGCCCGATGTAGATGATGCTCATGAGACTCTTGGTGAACACGTAGAGGAACACACCCATGAGCAGCGGGGCGAGCATCGCCAACACGGGAAAAGGCTGCGCCTGCGGGGGCTCAGGGACCTCTGGCGCGTCGACCTTCTTTCCCGGGTAGATAGGATCGATGTACGGCGATCGATTGAAGGCGACCTCACCCTGCTTGCCGCCCTCGCTGGAGGGGCGATGATGTTCGACCAACAACACCGTTTCGCCGATCGTCACCTTGTCGCCGGGACGCAGCACGGTCCTCGGAGTGACGAGCCCGCCGACCTCAATACCGTTGACCGAGCCGAGGTCGATGATCTCCAACGTCTCACCGATGCTGAGACGGGCGTGCCGTTTGGACACCAGCGGGTCTTTCAGCGCGAGGTCCATTGTCTGGTCGCGCCCGATCATCGCCGTGCCGGCGGGCAGGTCGAAGCGTTTGCCGGCGTTCGGCCCGGCGTAAATGCTCAGCGTGGCGACGACCGCTTCGCGGGCGCCGGCCGAGAATTTGCCGCCGAATGGGACGAGAGAGACGAAATCTCCCGAACGAACCCCCGATTCGGCCAACGCGAGGTCTTCGCGGACCACCCGGGCCGGCCCCGGACCGTCGACTCTAATCGTGAAGTGCTCTGCGTTGCCCTTGAATCCATGCCGAGGATCGCGCTCCGCGATAGCACGTGCCACGGCACCGGAGGTGGCCGTCGCATCACAGGTGACCACGACATCGGAGGCGTCCACGCCGCCGGGTCGCCGCACGGTCAGCTTGAGATCCACTTCACCCCCCCTCGGATCGCGTGCACACTAGCGCGCTTGTCGTGCCGCCCGGCGCAAAAACTGCCGGCTTGCAGCGGCACGTTGCCGTCATCGCCATGGCCAGATCGACGCGAGATTCAACCTGGCCAGCCAACGGCGTTTGCGTTCCAAGGCGCCCAGGAGCTTCCCGCGCTCGGTTTCCACCCACTGCCACATCGAATCGACCGACTCGTCGTCGGGATCGTCAGGTCCGAACATGGCCGCATCGATGCCGGCAGCAAACCCCGACAACTGATCCCAGCGGTCCCCGGACGTCGCAGCGGCGATCTCGCGACGTGTCCCATGTCGAGGCACCCGGGCACCCAGATCACGCAGCTGATCCAACATCTCGGCCCAGGCCCCGGTCACCCGATCCACGGGCGTCCCTCGGGTCCGACGACGATTCCGCCTCCACCGCTTGTAGCCGGTGATCGCTCCGACGATCGCCGCGACGACGATCAGCGGGTAGAAGATGATCTTCAGCATCAGCCACACCCAGGCCGGGATGTGGAACGGTGCCGAGGAGGCATCGGACTGATGCTTGGCGTGATCGAGCTGGTCCTGCAGCGTTGCCGGGTTCGGCGGGGGGCTCACCGGCGGCTGCGCCTGCACATCGGCCGTCTTGGAAGACTGTTGTTGGGGTTTCGTCTTCGGAACGTGGTTGTGACTGCGCGGCGGCGTCGGATAGAAGGCCACCCAGCCCACCCCTTTGAAAGCAATCTCGACCCAGGCGTCGGCCTGATCAGCGGTGAACGCCATCTCGCCGCCTTTGGGCTTGACGAGGTCCTTGTCATCGGCGTCGGCCCGAAACCCCACGACCACGCGTGCGGGCAGCCCCACGGTGCGTGCCATGCCGGCCATGGCCGCTGAGTATCGCTCCGCATTGCCGATGAACATCGGCTTGTTCTTGTCTCCCGGGTTCGTCGCGCCGAGGAACTGACTGAGCTCGTACAGGTTGTGGCCGGAACGGAACAACGACAACGGGTTGCCGCTCGTCATGTGGAAACCGTCCCAGAAGTAGCCCTGGCCCTTCTTGGAAAGCGCGGCCTCCAGCGCTTTCGCCTTTGCGTAGTCACTCGACGCTCGACCGGTCAGCTTCTGTGCCTCCTGACTCAGGCTCACCAGACCCTTCTGGCCCCCGGTGTCCTCCACCGCCGGCAGCGAGACTGCCGGGTCGGCGGGCGCGTCACCGACGATGGCGTCGCGGGTCTTGCCTTTGCCGACGTAACTGACGACCGGCACCTGGGCACGCTCGTGGATGTCGACACCCTGGCCGACCCCCTGGGGAACCGCCGCGGAAGCGGTCACCTTGTTGTAGCGCAAGCCTTTGGCCAGCGCGCTCTCGTCGCCAGAGGTGAAGTGCAACGAGTGCACGCCGTCGAGCGTGGGCACCCACACTTCGCGGTAATGATCCAGGTCCACGGACAAATTCACCGACGTGGTCGGTCCCCGGGTCCGTAGCGACTGGCCGGGCTCCCGGTCGCCGGGTGCGGTGAGGTTGCTGCCCACCCGGACGAAGCGACCGGAGCCGCTCTGGTCCTGTGCGTTCGACGGGCCCCCGACCAGCCACACCGTGCCGTCGTAGATGTCCATCACCGCGACGCGCAGCGGCACCTTCGGGGGCAGGCCCTTCACCGTGAGAACGGTCTGCTTCTTGGTCTTGGACTCGCGTTGGGCCTGCGCTCGCCATTCGGGATAGCCGGCCAACGGGCTCGGATAGTCGTTCGGGTCGAACGGCGGTTGGGTGTGATCACGCAGCACCGACCGGTGGTCGGGCCCCGCGACCTGCTGCACGTGACCCACCGCCAGACCGGCCGCTACGATCAACACCGCGAACGCCACGCCCGTGAGCCGACGGCTCCACCGGTTCGTTCCCACCACGTGCACCCGAGGGCGGACCCGCACCCCGCGCAACGACGTCCACACGATCGCGACCAGCGCCATGCCTGCGCCCTGGGTCAACGTGGATGCAGGCGTATGGGTGCCCACGAGAATGCCGGCGATCATCACGACCAGTGCCGGCACCAGGGGCAACCAGGTACTGCGGGTGCGGCGCGCCAGGTGCAACGCGCCTCCCGCGCCGACGAATCCGCCCAGGTAGATGACCGCGGTGAGGTGATCCACGGTCCCCACCGGCGGGACCGTGGTCATCAGACGTGCCCAACCGTGGGTGGCACCGTCGAAAAGTGCCCCGGGGGTGCCGG
>CAZEAV010000360.1:0-3662 GCA_964510215.1 uncultured Iamiaceae bacterium | reverse complement strand
GCCACCCTTCGTGGGACGAAACGCCGCGATCGGTGAACTGAAGGCGGCCCTTCGAGCGGCCCGGTCGGGGGATCCGGCACTGGTGATGGTGCGTGGCGTTTCCGGCATCGGAAAGACCCGGCTGGTCCATGACGTGCTCGCAGCCGAAGACGAGATGACCTTTGAGGTGTGCGCGACCCACGGGCTTTCCGCGCGCACCGATCTGGCCTTGGGTACCGCGTCGCGCCTGGTGACCGCGTTGACCGACAACCTCGACGATCGGCTGCGTTCCGAGGTGCTGGCCGGCTTGGAACCCCTTGCCGTCCTGGAGCCCGGCCTCGGACTCGACGTTCCCGCGCCGCTCGCTGATCCACGACTCGAACACACGAGAATCGTGAACGCGGTCGTCCGATTGATCACCCGGCGCGCCGATCTGTCCCCGCTGGCTCTCGTCATCGATGATGCCCACAATGCGGATCCCACCTTGTTCGAAGTGCTGGCCCAACTCATCCGCACCGGGGGGAACCGTCGGTTGCTGGTGGTGCTGACCATCCAGAGCGATGCCTCTGTGTCGGAACCGGCCCACCCCCTTCGTCTCCTCGATCTGCAGCGGCCCCAACCCTGGTCTCCGCCGGTGACGGCCTGGCAGGTGATGCGTGTCGAGCTCGGCGCGTTCGACGCGTCGGACGTCGAGAAGATGGTGGTCGGCATGCTGAGGGGACCCGTGGCACCGGACCTGCTTACGCACCTGCGTCGTTCCAGCGGCGGGATCCCCGGCTTTCTCGAAAGCCTGGTGCGCGCCGGGGTCGCTCGTGGTGAGATCTCCAGTGTCGACGGGAGGTTCACGATTGCGACCGATGGCCTGCCTGAGGTTCCCGACGACATCCTCGCCGTGATTCGACGCCGCTTCGAGCCGCTCGGTGAGGCGGCGAGGAGCATCATGCAGGTGCTTGCGGTCGACGAACTCGGGTTGTCGATCGCGCAGCTGATGGAGGCGACGGAGTTGGGGCGGCCACGAGTGTTGGACGCGCTCGACGAGTTGATCAGGGCCCGTCTCGTCGTCACGGGCGACGACCACGTCGGGCACTTCGGCCTTGTCGACGACCTGGTCCGACAGGGCATCCGTTCCCAGATGCACGACCTGGGTATGGCCCGGGTTCATCTCGCGCTGGCCGATGTCCTCACCGATTCGGGCGAAGACATCGGACGAGTCGCCAACCATCTCCTTGGTGCCGGGGCGTTGAGCGAGCCTTCTCGGGTGCTCGAGGTCGGCTCCAGTGCTGGGCGCGAGGCACTTCGTGTCGGGGCGAGTGAACGTGCGCGCGTGTTGCTGAAAGCAGCGGTGAGGTGCGCGCGGTCCCTGGGGGTCGATGAGGATCTGCCGCAGCTGCTCGTGGATCTCGGGCGCGCACAGGCCCGTTGCGGCGATCTCGACGGCGCTCGACACTCGTGGCACGACGCACTCGAGGTGATCGGTGTCGACGAGCGGCCCACTGACGTCTGTGACATACAATGTCGCCTGGCGGCGCTGGAATGGGAGGCGGGGAACTTCGACGCGTCGCTCCATGCGATCGGTGCCGGTCACGCGGCCCTGGAGGGGCTGGAACCGACCGCGTCGCTGGTCGAGCTTCTCCATTGCGAGTTGACGATCCGAGTGCACCAGAACGACCGCGATGGCGTATCGGCGATCCATCACCGGCTCGAGTCGTTGACCGATCGCTTCGCTGCCCCTGACCTCCGGGCGCGCTGTCACCTCGCAGCTTCGGCCGAGGCGTTTGCATCCGGCGATCCGCTCGATGCACGTCGCCGGAGCGAAGAGGCCTACGTCGAGGCATCGGTGGGAGCGGACCCATTGCTCACCCAGCGAGCGATGAACGTGCGTGCGTCGATGTCGTCGTTCGTCGGTGAAACGGACACGATGTGGGCCCAGTGCACCGATGCGCTGGACCACGCCCGAAGAACGGGCGTCGCGCATCTCGAGTTGTGGCCGCTGACACGTTGCGCGGGGGCCGCGATCGTGCGAGGAGACTGGGACGACGCCGAGGCGTTGGCAGCGGAATGCGCGCAGCTCGCCTGGCAGCTGGACAGCCCACGCGGGCGGGTGTGCGCGGTGAGTTGCCAGGCGTGGCTCCTGGCCTGGCGGGGCCGCTTGCGTGAGGCCAGAGAATTGCTCGACGAACTGTCCGACGCCGGTGCCCGGCCGTCGCCCCGAGACCCGACCATCACCTCGCAGCTCGCAGTGACCGAAGCGCTCGTCGCGCTGGAAGAGGAACGGCCGGCGCTCGCGCTCGAAGCCCTGGAGCGAGGGGGTGGAACATCTTTCGGGTTCGCCGCCTTCCACCTTCTGGCGATCGAAGGCCGGGCCTTGGCAGCCGCGGGTGATCTGGGAGAAGCCCGCCGGGTCGCGGCCGAACTCCGGGTTCGAAGCGGCGGACGTTTCGCCTTCACCGATGCACTGGTCGATTGGCTCGACGGCGAGATTCTCCGGGCCGACAACCGGTCGGGTGAGGCGGCCGAGAGTTTCCGTCGGGCTCGGAAGGTGTTGGACGAGCGTGGATGCGTGGTCGACGCGGCGCGTCTGGATCTCATGATCGCCAGTTCGCTCAAACGGGGCGACGAAGCCGTCCGACACGCCCCGAAAGCGCTCGTGGCGTTCGAACGACTCGACGCCGCGCGATGGAGCGCGCAGGCACGCACCTTGTTGCGCGGCCTGGGGGTGGTACCGGCCCGGGGACGGCCTCGCTCTCCGGGAGGATCGGTGCTGACGCCGCGTCAGCTCGAGGTGGCTCGACTCGCCGCGGCCGGTCTGAGCAACAAGGAGATCTCCGAGCGGCTTTTCATCAGCGTGCGAACCGTGACGACCCATCTGCACACCATCTACTCGAAGCTCGACGTGCGGTCACGTGCCGCGCTGACGAGGTATCTCGCGGATCGCCACCTTCTGGGCGACTGACACACGTGGGGCCAGGACTGCAAGCGACAGGCCGACGTGCTTGACGTGACTGCTGCGACGCCGTAACCTCTCGGAAACTGATCGGGGAGTAGTGGTTGATCCCTCGCGTCAGGGCATCTGGCAGACCCAGGTTGCCCGTCCCTTTACGCGCCCTCTAGGATTACGTACTGCCGTGGTCGCGCATTGCCCTTTCTGTTCCCATGCAGGTGGTCCGGACGCGCCTCCACGCCCGGCCACGCGTGAATCGAAGAAGCTGAGGAGCCCATCTTGACGTCTCGTCTGCCCATCCGGGATCGCTACTCGTTCGGAAACCTCGACGAGGTGCTCGCGATTCCCGACCTCATCGCCATCCAGCGCGAGTCGTTCGAATGGTTCCTCCACACCGGGCTCGCCGCCACGTTCGGCGACATCTCCCCGATCCGGGACTTCACCGAGACCCTGGAGCTGCACCTGAGCTTCGACCCGGACGACGAGGACCTGCGCCCGCCGCCCAAGTTCTCGGTGGCCGAGTGCAAAGAGAAGGACATGACCTACGCGGCGCCTATTTTCGTGCGCGCCGAGTTCCAGAACAAACAGACCGGAGAGATCAAGTCCCAGACCGTGTTCATGGGCGATTTCCCGATGATGACCGAGCGGGGCACGTTCATCATCAACGGCACCGAGCGGGTCGTGGTGTCCCAGCTCGTGCGCTCCCCGGGCGTGATCTTCCAGCCGGGTGAGCGGTTCCGTC
>CAZEAV010000359.1:0-3672 GCA_964510215.1 uncultured Iamiaceae bacterium | reverse complement strand
GCGCATGCCGGGGCAGCATCGCGTCGACCATGCGGGCTTCGCCGTCGAGGTCGGCGCCTTCGGCGGCCATGGTCCGGAACCGGTCGATGTACCACTGGGAGTGGCCCTTGTCGTGATCGGTGAACCAACGTGGAGTCGTGGCCATGGCCGCACCGTACCGGAGCCGACCGTCGGCCTTCGGCTGGCCGTCCCAGGTGTCACAGCCGGTCGAGCCGCCGGCGTCGCTGCCGAAGCTCCAGACATTCCCTTCGGGGTCACCCACCCGAAATCTGGCGCGGAATGCTGCCCACAGCGGCAGATCACACCAGATTTCACTTCGGGTTTGCGCCCCCCACTCGATCCCCACCCCGAAATCTGGAGCGGCATGCTGCTGGTACCGTGTCGCCATGGGCAAGGCGAACCGACAGCGCCGCGCGGCCAAGGCGAAGAGGCGGGAAAAGTCGCGAGCCCAGCAGCGTGCCGCCGTCAACGCTCGCCCGACCTACGGCGGAGCCCAGGGTCGACGAGACACCGCTTGGGGCGACCGCGGTTGGGACGGTCCGGGAAGCGGGGATGACCGGCGGCCGCTGTTCACCCGTGACGAGATCGCCCGCAACATCATCACGTTGGCTGGAATGGGCCGGTACGAACCGATCCGTTCCGATGACCGGACCGCGGTCGAGGCGCTCACGTCGCTCCCCGATCGCGTCGTCAACCGACAGGTCGAACTCTGGTTTCTCGACCAGATCCAAGGCATCTGGGACGGCGGCTGGCAACCTGCCGAACTCCGCCGAGAGGCAAAGCGATCCACGTCGAGCGCGGCCGCGGCCAGGCTCGTGGCATGCGCGATCGCCGCCGACCACCTGGGACGCCCAGGAGCCTCCCTCGACCCGCGTTGGCGTGACCAGGTCGAATCGCTCGACCTACCGGTGTTGCGCGAGCCGGGCGGCTGGTTCGCCCGCTGGATGACCGACGAAGGCCTGGAACGGACCGACGCCTTGGAGCGGATGCTCGACGCGGTGACCTGCTGCTCGCGGCTGACGATCCTCAAGGCGCTGCTCCCGCTGCCGGGTATCGACGGTGGGCCACCCCGACCGGTCGAGCTCGCCGGGGCATACGAATCGACCTCGGCGTCCGATCCGGTGCTCGAACGGGTCCGGGGTCTGCTGGCCAAGGCCGAATCGACCCCGTTCGATGCCGAAGCCGAATCCTTCACGGCAAAAGCCCACGAGCTGATCACCCGCCATGCGATCGACACCGCAGTGTTGCACGCCGAGAACGACCACGATCGTCCCGTGCTGATCAGGGTGCCGATCGACCCGCCCTACGTCGACGGCAAGACGGTGCTGCTCCAGGCCGTGGCGACGGCGACGCGCTGTCGGGTCGTGTTGCATGCGCGGGTCGAACTGGCGACGATCGCGGGTTTCCCCGACGATGTCCGCGCCACTGAATTGCTGTTCACGTCGCTGCTGGTCCAGGCGCAAGCGGCGCTCGCCGAGTCCGCGAGGAGATCCGCGCCGGGCGACCGGGTGCGCCGTCAGGGCTATCGCTCGGCGTTCTACCTGGCCTACGCGGACCGTATCGGCGACCGATTGGCCGAGATCAACGACCATGTCGTCGCTGACGCCGATGCCGCGGCTTCTGAGACTGGCGGGGCCTCGGCGCTCCCGATCCTGCGGGCACGGGAGGCCCGGGTGGATGACCTGATCGAAGACCAATTCGACAAGCTGGAATCGTTGCCGGTGCGGGGCGGGCGTGACACGGCCGGATGGGGCCACGGGCGCGTCGCTGCCGACCAGGCACAACTCGACTTCGGTGACCTCGAGGGTGGGGGCGCAACTGGTCACGACCCTTCGGCCGGCAAAACCGCCGTGACCGCATTGCCCCCGCAGTGACGGCGCCGAGGTACTCTGCCGTGGCATATCGTCAGGGATCGACGCGCTTCCGGGCCATCAGCGTGTTGGTGATGCTGATCGCACCCCAGTCGAAGTTGCTGGGGCGAAGCAAAATGCCAAATTTGGCGCGAAAACCCGCGGTGAGACGCAGAGCGCGCCAAATTTGCTGGACGGCGCGACCACCTGGGTGACCACGGGGCCGGAGAATTCCCCCGTGGTGAATCACTGCGTGGCGCCACTGTGGCCACTCCCTGTCCCGAGCCCGGCTGCACTGGCATCACTGACGTCGACTATTTCGTAAAGTGTGGCCGGCCTGTCGGACCACGCCGACGTTGTCGATCGAACGCCATTTCGTGCCATGACCCCACCACGCTCCTCTTCCGACTCGATCGACCACGATGCCGTGGCCGGGCAGCATCACCAGGGCCCGTCGGAACCTGCGTCGGTGTCTCCTCGTATCCGCAGGATCCTGCAGATGTTCGACGACGGCGCCACGCTCAAAGAGATCGGGATCGAGTTCGGAGTGACGCGGGAACGGATCCGGCAACTCGTCAAACCCCATCGGCCACCTCGCCGCCTGGTTCCGCGCAAGAAGGTGTTGCCTCCCCGACCCACGCCACCTGAGGTCGCCGCCGCAATCCGTGCGACCCTCGACGGGCATCCACCCGAGTCCCGCACCGTGCTGCTGGAGGTGCTCGAGGCCTTCCGCCCGTCGCCGCTGCTTGCGTCCAGGGCGACGAAGGCTTCGAAGGCGACCGACGAGGAGTTCCTCGCCGTTTGGGCCGACCGCTTGGTTCGTGCGTCATCGGAGCGCGGTGCGCCACTGTCGCGACGCTCCTACGATGACTGGGCTGCCGAACGCGGGTTGCCGTCGAGTCAGGGGGCAACGCTCCGTCGATGGTCGTGGGCGCAGATGTGCGATCTCGCCGGTGTCGAAGCAGCATCGCCCAGGGCCGTCAGCCCGAGAGCCGACCGCTACTGGAGCGTCGAACGCTGTCAGATGACGCTCGGAGCGTTCATCGACGACTGCTTACGCGCCGATCGTCGTCCCACCATGGGTTGGTACGAACAGTGGAGGCGACGCGCTGGCGGCCCGTCGTGGGCAACATTGCGGAACCGTATCCCCGATCGCCATGCGCTCATCAGCGAGGTCGTTCGTTACCAATTGTCCGAGCACTTCGCCGAGGCACTCGCACGACTCGACGCGGGAGAAGAGGTCGACCCGGCCACCTATGTCGGGACGCTGAGCACGCCCCGACCCGCCGACGGTCGGACCGAGTCGTGACACCATTGCAGGAGTCGTTCGCAGCGGTGATCGCCGACCTGGTGCCGGGCGAGGTCGTCTCCTATGGAGAAGTTGCCCGGCGTGCCGGACGGAAAGGAGCAGCCCGAGCGGTGGGTGCGTTTCTCGCCGAGTTCGGCCGTGACCTGCCCTGGTGGCGAGTGGTCCGAGCGGACGGTCACCTCGCCACCGGGAAACCGTACCGGCAAGGCCGTCTTCTGGCCGCCGAAGGGATCGACGTGGTGAACGATCGCGTCGTGGACGCCCTGCCGCCTCGCTGACGACTTTCTGGCACTTCGCCGCGTGCGGGCCGGCGTGCGCCCACCCCTGTGAGCCCACGCGATCCGATCTGACGAGATCGCCCCGGCGGAGCCACCGGGGCGTGCCGGCGGCGCTCAGGCAACCGTTCGATCGAGGAGGTGCCGATTCGTCGCCACCGATCCGGGCAGAACCCGGAAGTGGACCTGGCCGTCGCCGTCGACCCTGACGACGCGCACCACGGCCTGAGCCTGGCCG
>CAZEAV010000358.1:0-3672 GCA_964510215.1 uncultured Iamiaceae bacterium | reverse complement strand
GCTCGACGAATGCGTTGTCGGTGGCGTACTCGGCGAACAGGATCTTGACCGCGACGGGGCGTTCCAGCAGCTGGTCGCGCGCCAGCACCACATCGGCCATTCCGCCGCGCGCGATGCGTTTGTGCAGTTCGTATCGCCCGTTGAGCACCACGGGTTCGCGCTCAGCCATCGGAGGAGAATCCTAGTTGGCCACGGGAGCGGTTCCGGTGGCCCCTCATGAGCCCTCCAGCGCGGCCGCGAGCACCGTGTGGGCCACCGGACCGGCGACGACCGAACCGGTCGCGGCATTGCCGTATCCGGGAACGTCGGGCACCACGACGACGACCACGGCCGAGGGCGGCTGCCCCGGCCTACCGGCCCAGGCGGCCATCCAGGCGTTGTTCATCGTGTTGTCGTGGGTTTCCGCGGTGCCGGTCTTGGCGCCGACGTCGTAGCCGGG
This sequence comes from uncultured Iamiaceae bacterium, assembly GCA_964510215.1. Classification (GTDB taxonomy): domain Bacteria; phylum Actinomycetota; class Acidimicrobiia; order Acidimicrobiales; family Iamiaceae; genus JAFDWI01. Next base: position 3,233 of record CAZEAV010000358.1, on the reverse strand, counting down.
GATAGCCATGTCGCGGGCGGTGCCGTCGGTCACGACCTGGCGCATCGCGTCGCGCATCGTCGCCGCGGTGGAGGACTTGATCGCCCGACGCCAGACTTTGGGGTGGTAGGTCTTGGTGGGCTTGCCGTTCGAATCGCGCACCACGTCGAGCAGATGGGGCTTCATGATCGTCCCACCATGCGCGATGGCCGCCACCACCAGTGCCATCTGCAACGGGGACGCCACCGCCGGCCCCTGGCCGATCGAGGCGAGGGAGAGCTGGGCCAGCTCCCGGGTGAAGTCCCCATTGGGATCTTCGGCGCTCTTGGGCGGCCGGATGGTCGAGGTGGCTTTCGGACCGGGCAGGTCGATGGGCACTTCGGAGCCGAAACCGAACTTCTGGGCCCCGGCGATCATGGCTTTCGGGCCGATCGTCTCGGTGCCCATCTGGGCGAACGCGCTGTTGCACGAGACCGCCAGGATGTGGAACAGCGTGCCGCCGCAGACCTCACCGTCGAAGTTGAAGATCTGGTGGGTGGTGTTGGGCGGCTGATAGTGGGTGGCCGAGGGATACGACGGCGAGGTCGGGGTGACCTTACCCGTATCGACCCCGACCGAGCCGGTGACCAGCTTGAGCGTGGATCCCGGGGCTTCCAGCGAACCGATGGCCGCGTTCACCAACGGGTTCCCCGGTGCAGCGTCGAGGCGTGTCTTGGCGTCCCGTGCGGTGTGGTCGTCATCGGTGTCGTGATGGCTGATCGGATTGGGGTCGAAGTTGGGATTGGACCACATCGCCCGCACCGCGCCGGTGCGGGGGTCGAGCACCACCACCGAACCGGTACGGTCGCCCAGCGCCTGGCGCGCTTTGCGCTGCAGGGAATCCTGGATGGTGATGGTGACGTTGCCGGCGGTGTTCGTGGTGGAGAACAGGTCCGACAGCGATTCGAGCTGCTGGTGCAGGGTCTGGCCCGAGAGCTCGTCGTTGTAGGTCTTCTCGAGCCCGGACGAGCCGTAGATGAAGCTGTAGTAACCGGTGATCTGGCCGTAGAGGGACCCTTCGGGGTAGACGCGTTGGTACACGTAGCGGTCGTGGGAGTCGACCGATTTGGCGATGACGGTCCCGTCGGCGGTCGCGATCACGCCACGGGGGCGGGAGAAATCGCGCAGGATCGCACGGTTGTTGAGCGAATCGGTATCGAGGTTCTTCCGGCAGGTGCCCTTTCCCACGACCGCACCCACCGCCCCCGCACACGATCGGTCACCCACCTGGAGCAGGTTCACCTGCACGAACAGCAACGTGAAACACACGAGCAGGACCGCGGCCAGTCCCCGGATCTGGCGGTTCATGCCGCCACCGCGTGCGGAGCGCCGCTCTCGGCATGCTCGGCCGTCCGCCGGGTGGAGTCATCGGAGACCCGCACCAACAACGCGAGCAGGATGTAGCTGGCCACCAGCGACGAGCCGCCGTAGGACACGAATGGCAACGCGACGCCGGTCAGGGGCAGCACCCGGGTGACCCCGCCGATGATGATGAAGGTCTGGACGCCGAGAAGCGTGGTGAGCCCGACGGCCAGAAGCGAGTCGAACCCGCTCGCGGCCCGGGCCGCGATCCGCAGGCCGCAGCCGATGAGCATCACATACGCGACGAGGATGATCGTGGTGCCCAGCAGGCCGAGCTCCTCACCGATCACCGCGAAGATGAAGTCGTTGTGGGCTTCGGGCACCAGCCCCGGCGATCCGAGCCCGAGCCCGGTGCCGGCGATGCCCCCCCAGGCCAGGGCGTACGCGCCCTGGGCGACCTGGTAGCCACCACCGACCTGGTGGAAGCTCGCCCAGGGGTGCAGCCACACGTCGAAGCGCTGGCGCACGTGGGCGACGTTGCGTACGGCGGCGTACGCGCCGGCCGCGAACGCCCCGAAGCCGACCACCAGATACCCGAGACGGCCCGTGCCCACCCACAGCATGACGATGAACATCGTGATCAGCACCAGGGACTGACCGAAATCGTTCTGGACGATGAGCATCGCCAACGCGACCCCGATCGCCACCAGCACCGGGCCCAGGTACTTCGGGTGCGGAAGGATGGGTCGGAACCGTGGCCACGTGGCCATGCCGAGGAGTTCCCGGTTGGCCACCAGGTAGGACGCGACGAAGATGACCAGGCACAGCTTGGCGATCTCGCCGGGCTGGAAGCTCATCGGACCCAAGGCGATCCACACCCGCGCCCCGTTGACCTCGTTCCCCAGCGGCGACAACGGCAACATCAACAACACGATGCCGATCAACCCCAGGGTGTAGCGGTAACGCTGCAGGTCACGGGGGCGGCGGACGATGATCAGGGTGGCGATGAACGCGGCGATGCCGACGCCCGACCAGATCGCCTGCAGTCCCGCCAGGTGATGGTCCAGTCGGGCGATCATCACGTATCCCAGGCCGTTCAGCAGTCCTGCGATGGGTAGCAGGAGGCCGTCGGCACAGCCGGCGAGTCTGCGGATGGCGATGTGGGCGATGAGCACGAGCCCGACCACGACGCCCAGGAACGGACCGATGTCCGCCGGCACCGACGCGGTGCGGCCGAGGCTCGCCAGTGCATAGGCGCCGCCGATGATGACGGCCCCGATGATGATGAGGCCCAACTCGGTCCGTCGTCGGAGCCGTCCGATCAACATCGCGACCTCACGGGACGGTCGTGGTCGTGGCGCCCCGCAGGGTCGTGGTCGTCCCACCGCTCGGCGTCGTGGTCGTCGACGTGGTGGTCGACGTGATCGACGCGTCGTTCCGACAGGCGGCGGGAATCGTGGTGGTGGAGGCACCCGGCGGCGACTCCGGCGGCGTGGCACCGTTGCGGAGGTTCGAACAGATCACCGAGCGCATCCGTGTGAGGAAGCCGTGGGCGTCCGATACCGACGACTGCTGCTTCCCGGCCGCGAGATCGTCCCGGAACACCGCCGGCACCTGGGCCTTGGCGATGCCGGTGTGTGCGGCGACGGTGGGATCGAACCACAGCACCGACTGGGGCCGGCCTTTGAAGATCGTCACCTCGCCGTTGTCGTAGCCGATGAAGTAGGAACCGCGCGCATACCAGCCCACGGCCGCGGCGGCGATCGCGAGGACGGCGAGGACCACGAGCGAGAAGATGAGGGTGCGCCACGTGGCGCGGCGCAGCCGGGGCCGCGACCGGGTGGCACCGCCTTCGGCGTCGGCGACCTCCGATGCGCCCGGCGGTTCGTCGCCGTCGATCACCCTTTGCGCGG
>CAZEAV010000357.1:0-3683 GCA_964510215.1 uncultured Iamiaceae bacterium | reverse complement strand
CTCGCGGTCGCCGATGATCAACTCACGGTGGCCGCGACCGATCGGGATCATCGCGTCGATGGCCTTGATGCCGGTCATCATCGGCTCGGTCACCGGCTGGCGATCCGCGATTCCCGGTGCGGCACCTTCGATCGGCATCAGCTTGTCGGTGTCGACCGGCCCTTTGCCGTCGATCGGTTCGGCGAGCGGGTTCACGACCCGGCCGATCAGGCCCTCACCGGCGGGCACGGAGAGTACCCGGCCGGTGCGCTTGACGGTCTCCCCTTCGGAGATGTCGGTGTACTCGCCGAGGATGACGATACCGACCGAGTCCTCTTCGAGGTTCAGCGCGAGCCCGAGCGAGCCGTTCTCGAACTCCACCATCTCCGAGGCCATGACGTTCCGCAGGCCATAGGCCCGGGCGATACCGTCGCCCACTTCGAGCACGGTGCCGACCTCGTCGACCTGGAGATCGACGTCGAAGGTCTCGATCTGCCGGCGGATGATGGATGAAATTTCGTCGGTCCTGATTTCCATGGTTCTCGATTTCCTTATGCCAGCGAGCCGGCGAGCGTACGGCGCATGTCCTTGAGGGCACGGCGGGTGGTGCCATCCACGACCAGGTCGCCGAGGCTGAGGCGTACTCCCCCGATCAGTTCGGGATCGACCCGCTGATCGAGGACGACCTCGCGCCTGGTCTGGCTTTCGATGACGCCACGGAGTGATGCGAGGAGTTCGTCGCCGATCGGGCGGGCCGTGACCAGGCTCGCGTGGACCCGGCCCTCGGAGGTGTCCACGAGTTCGGCGAATTCGAACGCGATGTCGGGGATGAGCGCCTCACGGCGCCGATCGACGAGGACGTGCAACAGGCCGAGAATGTCCCGGGAGACCTGCGGGGAGAACGCGGCGGAGATCATCTTCCACTTGTCGTCCCGCCCGAGTTGGGGCGTCTCGATGAACGTCCGGAGCTCGGGGTCCAGTTCCGCGATCGCATCCCGCAACGCCGCCAGCTCCTCGACGAGGGACAGGAGCGAGCCTTTCTCGCTCCCGACCTCGTACAGAGCCTGGGCGTAGACGCGGGCGACGACGTTCGGACTGCTCACAGTCGGCCTGCCACCTCGTCCACCACGTCGCGGGCGGCCAACTCGTCGATGAGCGAGCGCACCTGGCGGCGATGATCGTCGTCGTTCAGCTCACGCTGCAGCAACTGAGTCGACGCGGCGAGCGTGAGGTCCACGGTCGTGGCCTTGAGCTCGTCCACCGCCCGTGCCCGCTCCAACTCGATCTCCCGCTTGGCGCGCTCGCGCTCCGCGGCGATGTCGGTGTGGGCGGCTTCGAGGAGCGACGCACGTTGCGTCTCCGCCGAAGCCCTGCTGTCTGCGATGAGCTGTTTCGCCTCGATCCGCGCCTGATCCAGGATCTGCTCCTGTTGCTCGGCCAGTTCCCGGGCGCGCGCTTCGGCGGCCTCGGCCTTGCGCAGGCCCTCGGTGATGTTGACCTCGCGTTCCTCCATCTTCTTGGTGAGCATCGGCCACGCGATCTTGGACAGGAGCCAGAGCGTGAACAGGAAGGTGCCCAGTGTCCAGACGAAGGTGACGAGGTCGAACTGGATGATGCTCGGATCGTCGGCGGCGACTAGCACGGCGCGTTCCCTACTTGGCCATGACGATGAAGCTGACCACGATGGCGAACAACGCCACCCCTTCGACCAGGGCGGCCATCACGATCGCGAAGCCCTGGAGTCGGCTGAACTCCTCGGGTTGACGCGCCATGCCTTCGGCGGCGCCCTGACCGATCCGGCCGATACCGATACCGGAACCGATTGCCGCGAGTCCGGCACCGATTCCGGCACCCATCGCGCCGAACTTGGCCGGTTCGGCGGCGACCAGGACGAGCAGTGTGCTCAGAAGTGGATGCATGGTGGTTACTTTCTCCTTGTGATTTCAGTGGAGGACTGCTACAGCGGTGGACAGATTCATCAGTGGGCGGGATTCACGGCCATCGAGATGTACGTGGCGGCGAGGGCGGCGAAAATGTAGGCCTGCAACAGGGCGATCAGCACCTCGAGCAGGTACACGCCGATGATGCCGAGCGTTCCGACCACCGTCATGGCGAATGCCCCGGAACCGACGCCGAAAGCGCCGATGCCGATCAGGATGCCGAAGAGGACGGCGAACAGGGCGTGGCCGGCGATCATGTTCGCGAAGAGTCGGATCAACAGGGCGAGCGGCTTGGTGAACAGGCCGAAGAACTCCATCAGGAACAGCAGTGGGATGATCACCTTGGGAACACCCGGAGGGATCAGGGTCCCGAAGTACTTGATGGGTCCGTGCTTCATCATCCCGGCCGTCTGGGTGACCAGGAACACGACGAGGGCCAGCGCGGTGGTGACCGCCAGGTTCCCGGTCGCCACCACGAACGCATCGGTCTTGTGGTGCATGTACACCGGGTACGGGAAGAGCCCGAAGACGTTCGAGAAGAGGATGAAGAAGAACAGCGTCCAGATCAGGTACAGGTACTTTCGACCCAGCTCGGGTCCCATGAACGCATACGCGATCTCGTCACGGGTCCAGACCAGGCCGAACTCCAGCAGTGCCAGCACGCCGGTCTTGCGGGGAGCGTCCGGCAACCTGCGGGCCGCCCAGTAGAACAGTCCACAGGTGAAGACCATGCACACGACGAGCAGGGTCTGATGCGCGGTGATCGGTCCGATGACGTGGAAGTCGAGGAGCTCCTCGACGATGTCGCCGATCCCCAGGATCATGCCGTACCTCCGGTGCGCAGGCGGGCCGCCATGGTGATCTCGACCGCGAAGTACAGGATCACGAAGCCGATGAAGGTGAATCCGAATGCGGCCGGTGAGACCCCGGTGGTGAACGCGAAGATCGAGAGCAGCCCTGCCAGCAGGAACATGCGTGCACCGAAGCCGCCGCCGATGACGAGCATCACGTCGGCCGGCCTCGTCCGCAGCACCCGGTTCATGACCGCGGTGCCGACGACCAGGTTCACGATCCCGAGCGCCGCACCGATCGCCGACCCGCGGGCGACGGGGTCGGGCATCACCACACAGATCGCCGCGGCCGCGACCACACACACCGCGGTGCTGAGGAACGCCAATGTCGAGCGGCTCACCGGGAGGTCCCGTCCCGTGAGTCCGACGAACCGGTCAGGCTCCGCAGGAGCACCCAGGTCGCGGACACGAATCCGATCACCGCACCGACGACGAGCAGCCACGGTGCCGTACCGAACACGCTGTCCAGCCAGTACCCGAGCAGACACATGACCGCACAGGTACCCGCGAACTCGGTGCCGCCTCCGATCATGCGCAACGGACTCAGCGCCTTGGAATCACGGGAGTCGTCGGCCGGCATCGCCAGATCATGGCACGCAACGCCCCCCGGCGCGGACGCGGCGGCGATCCGCTGATCGACGGCAATCATCCAGGGCGCTGCGGCGCGGTGGTCGATCACTTCTGACTGGTTCACGGGTGAATCGTCCGGAGGCTCGTCGGCGGGTGGTTAGTCGTGGCTCGGGCGTGATGTGCAGCGTTGGAATTCTCAGGCCTGGGCTCGGGACGCGCCCTGGGCTTGTGAAGGGAACCGCAATCTACGCTCGGGGCTCGATTTCTGCAAATTCACCCGACGGCCCCTCCGTCTGCACCGCGACCGGCTCCGAGGGAGCTTCTCCCGCCGGTCGCGCGCCGG
>CAZEAV010000356.1:0-3686 GCA_964510215.1 uncultured Iamiaceae bacterium | reverse complement strand
CGTGTGCGGCGGCGAATGCGGCGTCTCGCACCAGCAGATCCCCGTGGGCGACGTTTCCGACGAGCGGCCCGCGATGGTCGGCGAGTACCGGCACCCCGTCGAGGGTGAGCGTCGCGGGAGCGAGATGGCCGGTCACGACCACGGGCCGGCGCGCCCGGGCGCACAGGTCGGCCACCTCCGCGGGCGGGTCCAACCGGGCGGGCGGCGCAGCCACCTGGTGCCATGGTGCGGCACCGTCCCGTCCGGGCGCCGCCTCGGCGTCCAGGTCGTCCAGCAGCGGTTCGCGGAACGCCAGGTTGAGGTGCACCGGGCCGGGACGCTCGCCGGTCGCCTGACACACGGCCCGCGCGGCGAGCGATCGCCAGCTCGACGCGCCTGCGGCATCGGGGACGCCCGGGGCGGCGAACCAGCGCACCGCTGCTCCGTAGAGCCGGTTCTGGTCGATCGACTGGGGTGCCCCCACATCGGTCAGCTCCGGCGGCCGGTCCGCGGTGCACACGATGAGCGGCACGCACGCCTGGGACGCCTCGACGACCGCGGCGTGGAAATGGGTAGCCGCCGTGCCGCTGGTACACACCACCACGGTCGGGTGCCCATTCGCCAGCGACAATCCGAGCGCGGTGAACGACGCCGCGCGCTCGTCCAGGATCACGTGCGTGTCGAGGCGCTCGTGCACCGCGAGCGCCAGTGGTGTGGAGCGTGAGCCGGGTGCGACGACCGCATGGGTCACGCCCGCGCGCGCCCATTCGTCCACGATCGTCCGAGCGCACGCGAGCGCGCTCACCGGGACTCCATGACCGACAACATCGCGGCGAGCTTCGCGTCGGATTCGGCCAGCTCGGTGACCGGGTCCGAGTCGGCGACCAGGCCACAGCCCGCGTGCAGCCGCGCCCGCCTCGCATCGTCCGGGTCGATCTGGGCACAGCGGATCGTCACGGCCCACGTGCCATTGCCGGCCCCGTCGACCCACCCCACGCATCCCGCGTAGCGGCCCCGGTCACCGGGCTCGAGTGCGTCGATCAGCTCGACCGCCGCGCCTCGGGGACGTCCGGACACCGCCGGGGTGGGGTGCAGTGCGGCGACGAGCTCCAGCACCGACGCCGCCGGCGACGAGAGTCGCCCTTCGACCCGCGTGGCCAGGTGCGCCACGTTGGGCAGTTCCACGATGTGGGGTTCCGGCTCGTCGTCGAGAAAGCTCGCGAACCCGAGCAGCGTGTCGTGCACCATGTCGATCGTGAGCTGGTGCTCGCGGCGGTAGGTGGCCGAGGCGACCAGTGCCGCCTGCAGCTCGCGGTCGGCGGCCGGGTCACCGGAGCGTCGTGCCGTCCCCGCCATCGGTTCGGCGTGCACGGTGTCGCCGTTGCGCTCGACGAGCAGCTCGGGACTGGCCCCGACGAGCCCGTCGACGCTGTAGACGTAGCAGCTGCCGAATGAGCTCGTGAGTCGACCGGCCAGCCCCGCCGGGGACCAGGGACGCTCGGCCACGGCGACCACCTCGCGGGCGAGCACCACCTTGTCGATGCTGCCGCGACGGATCGCGTCCGTGGCCCGGGCCACCGACGCGCACCAGTGCTGTGGGTCGTCCACCGCTGAGGTGGTGACCACACCGGGGTCGGGCGCCGTGAGCACGGTCGGGGGAGGCGGATCGGAGCCGATCGTGGTCTCCACGACCGACCCGTCCGCGAAGACGCGCACCTGATGCGACGGGATCACCAGCTCCCAGGGCGCCTCGAGGCGGAACGGGTGCGCGCCGACGGCCACGACGTCGTCACCGAGCTCGGCGAGCACCCGCGTCGCGTCCGTCGCGGCGACCCGGGCGTACTCGCCGCGTCCGGCCACGCCGACGCCGTCACGCGCGAACAGCCAGCCCGCATCACCCGCCGTCGCCACGAGGTCGACCGGACCGTCCAGCCGGCGTGTCCGCACCGCCGTCATGCGCGGGTCGCCGTGATCAACTGGGCGATGCCCCCGGTCAACTCCACCCGGGTCACCCGTTCGAAGCCGGCGTCGCCGACCAGCGTGAGCAGCTCGTGCGTCGTCGGCAGATACGCCACCGAGTCGGGCAGATAGCGGTACGCCGCAGCGTCGGACACGAGCGCGCCGAGGCGGGGCACCACCTGGCCGAAGTAGATGCCGTGGCCGAATCGCATGACGGGATTCGACGGGGCGGCGACCTCCAGCAGGGCGATCCGCCCACAAGGCCGCACCACCCGGGCTGCCTCGGCGAAGACCGTTGGCAGGGCCACGAAGTTCCGCAGCGCGAACCCGCAGGTCAACCCATCGACCGCGTCGGTGGCAAGCGGGAGCGCCGCGGCGTCGGCGTTGATCAGCGGTGCATCGGTGCGGGCGGCCGCCAGCATGCCGTGGGAGAAGTCGACCCCGACCGGGTGGTGTCCGGCTCGGACGAGATCCCGGCACAGATCACCGGTGCCACAGGCCACGTCCACGACCCGGGATCCGCTCGGCAGAGCCAGGCGCTCAACGGTCCGGCGCCGCCAGCCGACGTCCAGCCGGAACGTCATCATCCGGTTCATCAGGTCGTACCGGGGTGCGATGCGGTCGAACATCGAGCGCACGATGCGTTCCTTGGCGGCGCCGCGCGGCAGATCACTGGTCACGACCACTGATGTTAGGAACGTTTCGGTCCGGCCTTCCTATGCTGGGAGAATGCCCGGGAGGCCACACCTGCGGATCGGATCCATCCCGGTCCGCGTGGAATGGCCGTTCTTCCTGATCGCCGCGCTGTTGGGCGCGGATCTGATCCGGACATGGCCCGGCAACCGGCTCGTCTTCCTGGTGATCTGGGTGGCGATCGTGTTCGTGTCGATTCTGGTGCACGAGCTCGGCCACGCCGTCGCCTACCGGCTGAACGCACAGCACCCGCGGATCACGATCACCGCGTTCTGGGGCCTCACCGAAGGCTCCCAGGAACTGCCCACGTGGCGGTCGGTGGTGGTGAGTCTGTCCGGGGTCATCGCCGCGGTGGTGGTGCTGGCCGTTCCCGCGGCGGTGCTGCACCACGGCAACGTGCTCTTCCCGCCGTATTCGAAATGGAGCTTCGTCGTCTACGAGGTCTGGTACATCAACCTGTGGTGGTCGATCGCGAATCTGTTGCCGTTGCTGCCCCTGGACGGCGGCCAGGTCACCCGGACCCTGTGGGGGTTGCGCACCGCCCGGTTCGCAGCGCTGGTGTCGGGGGGCATCGTGGCGATCTGGCTGTTCATCAGCGGGCACACGTTCGCGGCGGTGTTCATCGCGATGCTGGCGCTGATGAACCTTGCCGAGGCCATGCAGGAGGGCTACATCGGCCATGGGCGCGGCTTGGCCGCCGGCTCGGGTCGCCAGTTCAGTTCCTATGATCCGACACCGCCGCGACAGAAGCCGAAGAAGAAGAGGAAGCGTCGGCGGTCCCGACGCGGCCGTCCCGATCTGCAGGTCGTCCCCCCGGCGCCGCCGGCGCACCGGCCGGTGGCGCGCCCGGTCGACCCGGACCGCTTGGAAGCGGCCGCGTGGGACGCATTGCGGGTCGACGACGCGACCGAAGCCGAGGCGTTGGTGTTGGAGGCCACGGGGCGGGGTGGGGTGAGCCCACACCTGTCGGCGTCGATCGCGGCGGCACAGGGTCGCACCGGCGAGGCCGTCCGGCTGTATGTCCAGGCGTTCGAGACGGCCATCACCCCGCCGAA
>CAZEAV010000355.1:0-3696 GCA_964510215.1 uncultured Iamiaceae bacterium | reverse complement strand
GACATGGACGATGCCGCGAAGGCCACGATCGAGCCGCCGCTGCTGGTGGGAACCTTGACGTTTCAGCTCACGGTGCAAGACGGCACGGGTTTGATGGGCACGGATACGGTAAACGTCACGGTGGAGAACGTGAACCTCGGTCGCCACTCGGGCCGAGGGCTGCAGGCGGCCCTGCAGCGTGCCGACACCGAGTACGGCAAAGGCACGGTTGTGTTCGTGGTGAACGGCAAGGACCACTCGATGTCGGCCGCCCAGATCGGGTTGCACCTGGACAAGCGCGCCACCCTCGCCGCCGCCCGACGCGTCGCCCGCGAGGAGACCCCGGTCCTGCGACCGGTGTCCTGGCTGGTCTCATTGTTCAGCCCGCGGCACGCCCCGGTGAAGGTCACGCTGGATCGCGCGAAGTTGGCGCGGGCTCTGGCGACGTTGCCCGGGCAGACGCCGGTCACCGAACCCCGCGTCGTGGGGTCGGTGGACGCGATCGGGACGACCGCGGGTGCGGACGGCTACGGATTCGATCCCGGTCAGGTTGCCCGTCAGATCGAGGCGGTGGCGCGGGACGGCACCATGCCGCTGCGCGTCCCACTGGCCGCGCAGACGATCGAGCCGGTGGTTCCTGACGTCGAGGTGGCGGTGCTTGCGTCCCAGGCGCGGAAGTTGACCGCCCGCAGTATCGAACTCCGCATTCCGGGGGCGTCGATGATCGCCACGCCGGAACTCCTGCGGAGCTGGATCACCACCGTCGTGCCCGAAGGCTCGTTGCACGCAAAACTCATCCTGGACGGCCGGGCCGTGCGCCGCGCCGCGCGCCGACAGATGGGCACGATCGTCACCACCTCGACGGCGGCGACGTTCACCGTCCAGAACAGTCAGGTGCTCCTGGTCCCCCAGGTGAACGGTACCCGGTGCTGCTCGTTGTCGTCGGGGGATGTGATCCTGCAGGCGCTGAAGAGCGCCAAGCCCTGGGTCGATCTGCCGCTCGTGGAGCATCCTCCCACGTTCACCACCGCGAAGGCCCGGAAGCTCGGCATCACCACCCTGCTGGGCGCAGACGAACCGGCGCAACCCCAACAGATGTGGCCACCCACGACCGCTGCGCCTGCGACCACTCCGCCTCCGACCACCCGACCCGGACAGACCACCACGTCCTCGACCACCACCACGACAACACCCGGAAATGCGGATTCCGGCCAGTTCATCGTCCCCATCCCGAATCGGCGCGGCCAGCGCGCCAACGTGGAGCAGGCCATCCCCCTGCTGCGGGGGCGCATCATCATGCCAGGCAAGTCGCTTTCGTTGAACAGCGTCATCGGCGCCCCCAGCCCACAACGGCATTTCGTACCTGCCGACGTCGCCACCGCGGACGGTCCCACCTGGATCTCGGGCGGCGGTACCGACCTGGTCGCGGCGGCCCTGTTCGAGGCGGCGTACGAATCCGGTCTGGACATTCCCACCTCGACCGCGCACGCCGCACTGCCCGACGGGGTCCGCCCCGGCATCGAGGCCACGCTGGGGTGGACCGAGCCGGATCTCGTCATCGCGAATCCGTCGCATCACGCCGTGCTCGTCTGGGCGGACCTGGTTTCCACCGGCGTGCGGGTGCAGTTGTTCGGCACACCGTTCACGACGTCGGTCACGACCAAGTCGAAACAACTGCCCTTCGGCCCGCACAACGCCTGTCTGGCGGTGAACGTGAAGCGCACCCGCACCTTCACCGACGGAAAGACCAGAACCGATACCTTCAGCGCGCGCTACACCCCACCCCCCGCGGCCCGGGACGACCCGAACCGGGTGATCTGTCCCACCTGAGCCCGCCGGGCTCCCATCGGGGTTCCGATGGCCCGACCCCACCGGATTGCCGGTAGCGTTTCGCGGTGTCCCAGGCTCAGGTCGCGATCGTCGGCGCAGGCCCGGCAGGAGTGGCTGCCGCGATCACGCTCGCCCGCGCCGGTCTGGCGGTACTGCTCGTCGACAAGGCCACCTTTCCGCGCGACAAGTGCTGCGGCGACGGACTCACCTCCGGGGCATTGCGCCTGCTGGAGGATCTCGGACTCGACCCGGGCGTCGTCGATTCCTGGAAGGTGGTGGACGACATCGTCGTGCGCGGACCCCGGGGACGCTCGGTCACCTTCGGCCTCCCGACCGACCGCGGGACGTTCGCCGCGGTGGCCATGCGGGCCGAGCTCGACGCGGCCCTCGTGGACCTCGCGCGTGCCAATGGCGTGACGGTGATGACCGGGCACGCACTACGGGGCGCGCGCGAACGTCCCGACGGGGTCGAGCTGGACATCGACGGCACCGACACGGTCACCGTGCCGTTCGCCATCGGAGCGGACGGCACCTGGTCGCCGTTGCGCAAGGCGCTCGGCGCGCAACTGGAGGGCTACCGCGGCGACTGGCACGCATTCCGCCAGTACTTCACCGGCGTGTCCGAACGGGCGCAGCGTGAGCTGATGGTGTTCTTCGACGCCGACTTCCTGCCCGGGTACGCGTGGTCGTTCCCGCTCGCCGATGGTCGGGCGAACGTCGGTTTCGGGATCCTCCGCGGCTCCCGGCTCGATGGCGCGGCGATGAGCCGTACCTGGGCGGATTTTCTGCAACGGCGTCACATCCGTGACGTTCTCGGCCCCGACGCCGAGCCCGACGGCAAAAAGAAAGCCTGGCCGATCCCCACCCGACTGCCCGGGCCGAGCCTGCACACCCAACGGGTGCTGTTCGTCGGCGACGCGGCCGCGCTGGGCGATCCCATGACCGGCGAGGGCATCGGCCAGGCTCTGGCCAGCGGCATCGCCGCAGCCGAGGCCATCGCGGCCAACCGACAGAACCCGGCACAGACCCGTGGCGCCTATGGGACCTGGGTGTCGAAGAACCTCGTCCCCGACGCACGCATGGCGTCGTGGCTGACCCACGCGCTCAAACACCGCAAAGGGGTGCGCGCCGCGATCGCCACGGCCGGTCTCACCCCGTGGACGCGCCGGAACTTCGCCCGGTGGCTCTTCGAGGACGAACCCCGTGGCGCGCTGTTGACCCCGAGCCGACTGCACACGAAGTTCCTGCGCCGTGACGGCGCGTTCGTCGGCCACTCTTGACCGGTGGGTCAAGACCGGCGTCGAGCGGGTACGCTCGGCCTCCATGCGCACCAGACTGACCGAGATCCTCGACATCGAACACCCCGTCATGCTCGCTGGTATGGGTGGGGTGTCCTATTCGGAGTTGGCCGCGGCGGTGTCCGCGGCGGGTGGGTTCGGCTGCCTGGGGGCCTCGGCCATGCGCGGCGACGAGCTCGACGCCGAGCTCGACCGGATGCGCACCCTCACCGACAAGCCCTTCGGTGTCGACCTGCTCACCGCGCTGCCCGAGGGCATCGAGGACAAGATCCTCCGCATCGCCAAAGCCGGCGCGACCATCTACGTCGCCGGGCTCGGCGTCCCCCGCGACGTGGTGGATCTGTGCCATCAGAACAACCTGCTGGTGGTGAACATGTGCGGCAAGGTGCGCCACGCCACCGCGGCCGTGGAAGCCGGATGTGACCTCGTGGTCGCCCAGGGCACCGAAGCGGGCGGCCACACCGGGCGGATCGCCACCATGGCACTGGTTCCCCAGATCGTGGACGCGGTGGGCGATCGTGTGCCGGTCGTCGCGGCGGGTGGCATCTCCGATGGCCGCGGGCTCGCGGCGGCCCTGAGCCTGGGAGCC
>CAZEAV010000354.1:0-3705 GCA_964510215.1 uncultured Iamiaceae bacterium | reverse complement strand
CGGTGGTGGCGGCGGCGGGGGCGGTGCTCCGGCCGGGCCGGGTCGGGGTGCCGGCGACGGGGCTTGCTGCCCTTCCTCCTGATACCACCAGGCCTCGGGCTTGATGATGGAATCGGCCACCGGAGGCGCCACGGGCCGGTGGCCGACCTGCAGTCGAGCGCCGCACCGGCGACAGACCGTGTCGGTCGGCTTCAGCGGCGAGCGGCACGTCGGACAGGCCACCCGGCCCGACGCCATGGCCAAGGCTCCCGGCCGTCCGACTGGCCGGTACACACGGCGCGAACGCTTGGGGAAGAACAGCAGGACGAGCAGGCCGAAGAGTCCGAAGAGAAACCCCAGGACCATGCCCAACCCCGGATGGCCCCGCTTGTCGCCCATCGCGTACCCGCAGAACGCGAACCCGACGGCGCCCACCAGCATCCCGATTTGAAACGTTGAAACGTTGTCCATCCGGTCGCCCCCCCGGGCTCCGCTGCAATGTCGCAGCCTCATTTCTCGCGCCGATGCTACTGCAGCGGCCCGATCCCTGCGCCGGACCCGGCTGGCCAAACGTCGACTGCCGACCCGACGCCGGCTACCCGGCCTGCGCCTGCGGTGGTTGCGGGCCGGCGTGCCTGACGCTCCTGTTGTCGTCGAGCGGCCGTCGTGCGGACTCTCCACCTGCGGCGGGCAATGCAGTCCTCGGTGGGCTGGTCGTAGGTCGCCTTGACCATGACGGCCCGCCACAGCGCATCGTCCGCTGCGCCGTCACCACCTCGGTCCAAGCGGTGGCGTACGTGCCGTCCCGTGTTCGCGTCGACAGGTGAGACGCCACACAGGTCTGCGAAGGATCTCGGTGCGCATCCGTTCAGGGTTGTCACCCGCTGCGACGAGCAGAGCATCAGCGCTCGCGGTCCCCGCCCACAAGTTGCCCGTCGAAGTGGTCCCCGCTCTGGCTCGCCCTCGCTGTTCGCTGTTCGCTGTTCGCCGTTTGCCGTTCGCTGTTTGCTGTTTCCCCTAGCCGCGTCGCGGCCAACCCTGGCTCCCTGGGAGCCAGGGTTGGCCGAGGGTATGACAATCTTCTGCCGAGACAAGCCCGACCGCGCGCACCGTTCGGGACCCTGCTTCCACCGGACGCGCCCGCGGGCGCGTGAGCCACACCCGACCCCGGAGGGAACCTCACCACCCGATCATCACCCTGGGCACGACGCGGCCGGCACGAACCGCGCCCGCGCCGGCCGCCTATCATCGGCACATGGGTCGACGAGGGAAAAACCCGCGTATCCCGCGCTTCAACACCGAACCGGAGTCGGTCACCCCGTGGTGGATCGACGACAAGACCTTCGCGCCCAAGACCTCCCGGGACCGCCGGGCCGAGTCCGAATTCTTCGCCGAATTCTCCACCGAGTCGCTCTTCGCGGACGGCCCGGCCACCACCGCGCCGACCGACCCCTATGAGGTCCTCGGCCTGTTCCCCGGGGCGTCGCTCGCCCAGGTGAAGAAAGCCCACCGCAAACTGGCCAAGCGTTACCACCCCGACCGCTTCATGTCCGCGCCGGAACCCGAGCGCTACCACGCCGAACAGAAGATGATCCTGGTGAACGCGGCGTACGCGGAACTGCTGTCGCGGGTCGCTGTGGACGCCGACTGAAGGGCCACACCGGGGCCGATGTTGCCGCACGCCGGTAGCGTCGCGGGATGGTCACGTTTCCCGACGCCGGTGATCCCGACCGTTTCCACGCGGCCCGTGTCGCCATCCTGACCGAATTCGCCGAGCAGGCCTCCGAGGACGACCTACACGTCGCGGACCAGGTCCTCGACATGAAGATCGACCTGCTGGGCACCGACCCCGGCAGCTGGTCGCTCGCCGAGGTCGAACAGGTGCTCTTCGACCTCTACCCGGCCAGGGCCGTCCTGGAGCCCGAGGCACTGCCGTTGGTGCCCGCGGGTTTCGCCGCGCTGCTCACCCACTTGGGTCATGACGACCTCGCCGCGGTGGCGAGCCGAGCCACGGCGGCGTTCGTCAAGGCCATGGCCGACGAGGACAACTGGTCGGCGGGCAAACGGGTGGCGTCGGCCGCCGCCGCGGACGGCATCGACTTTGCCGACGAGGGAGCCATGGAAACCTGGTTGGCCGAGTTCAACCAGCGCAGCGTCGCCGAACGCGACCGTATTCTCGGGCCCACGCTGGCCACACTGAACGGCCCCGACGGCCTGGCGATGGCCCCCATGCCACCGACGGTGCTGCCGTCCGGGGACGAAATCGCTGCCGCGGCGCAACAGGCTCCCACCGTGACGCGCCTGATCGGACTCGTCGGCTACGTGGGCGCCGGACGCACGCTCACCGCCAAGGGAAACCTGAAGCTGGCCGACGCCAGCGTGCTCGTCGACCTCCTGGCGACCGGTGACCAGATCGACCAGGTCATCGGTGACCGGACGTTCCACACGACCTCAAGTGCGAAGCTGAACGGGCTCGACTGGGTGTACCGCCTGGCCCTTGAGATCGGCCTGCTCGCCCGGCGGGGCACCAAGGTGGTTCCCGGCGAGAACGCCGCACTGGCAGACGACACGACCGAGCTGGCGTACGTCGCCTTCCTGGCCGTGCTGCACGTGCTGGGCCCCACCCAACACCGCGCGGGTGACGATCCCTACGGGCTGGCCTGGTATGCCGAGGCGCTGGACGAGGAACTCTCCCCGATGCTCGTCGAGCTCTACCGCGACCCGGACCCCCGGTCCATCGACGAACTCGCGGCCGTCGCGTGGGCCATCATCCAGGACGACTACGACCTCGACGCCGCGACCGACCGACAGCTCGACTTCGCGCGCGACGGGGTCGCAATGCATCTGCGCCTTGCATTGGACCGCCTCGCGGAGCTCGGGTTGGTCCGGCTCGCAGGTGAGGAGGCCGTCGACATCGGCCACGGACTCACGGTGCGCTCGGGCG
This sequence comes from uncultured Iamiaceae bacterium, assembly GCA_964510215.1. GTDB lineage: Bacteria > Actinomycetota > Acidimicrobiia > Acidimicrobiales > Iamiaceae > JAFDWI01. Next base: position 782 of record CAZEAV010000354.1, on the reverse strand, counting down.
GCACCGTGGCACTGACCGGGCTGGGGGTCTGGGCGCTGCAACGATTCGTGGGAACCTTCACCGACGCGCCGGTTGTCGGGGCCCTCCGAGCGCATTCGGCAACCGAAATGCTGCGCGCCGCCGCGGACCTGAGCCGGGACACCGCACAGGCGGAGATCGAGTGCTGGGTCGAGCACAACGGGGACCGGGCGGCGGCGGCACTCTGCGCGGCGCTGGCCGACGCGGACGAAACCGGTCGCGGGCTGGCATTCGACGCGCTGGTCCGCCTCGGCACCGACGCGGCCGAGGCCATCGGCGCCCTGCGTGACCACCCCGAGTTGGGCGACTATGCGACGGTGTTCCGGGTGGACGTGCTCGGCGCCGACGCCGACGAGGCGGACCGCGCCGGTGACCCCGCCGGCTGGGTCCACCTGGTCGCCACCGCCGCCGAGTTGTGGGGACCCCAGGCCGCGGCCGCCGCCTGGGCCGAGCCGGCCGCCGGCGCCGACGGGCTCGACCGGATGCTCCAGGCAGCTTGGCGGGTCCGTGACTCCCGGACCGAAGCGGCCCTGGCCGCAGTCGGGGGGCATCATCCGGACTCACGCATCGCCAAGGCGGGGCGCAAAGCGCTGTTCAAGTACCGCAGCGCGGTCTGACCGACAGCCTCGAGGGGTCCGGCCGCGTCGCCGAGTCGAAGCGACTTCCCGTTCACTCCTGTCCGTGGAAGACGTCCTGTTCGGACTTCGACCAGACCGGGTGGTCACCCGACGTCTCGACATTGAAGCCGTATTCGAAGACCATCG
>CAZEAV010000353.1:0-3723 GCA_964510215.1 uncultured Iamiaceae bacterium | reverse complement strand
GCGACGTGCCGGCCGCCTCCCTGATCGAGGTGCAGGAGCATGTGTCGGCCGATTTCGGTCTGGTTCACGGGCTCCCGTTCCAGCCGGTGTGTGACGGGACGAGTCTTCCCGTCCAACCGCTGGACGCCGTGCGTGACGGTGTGGCCGACGGCATCGACCTGGTCGTCGGGTCGAACCGCGACGAATTGCGGATCTTCATGGCGATGAACCCGAACCTGCAGCCCACCGACGACGAGGTTCTCGCCCGGCGACTCAAGGGGTTCGCGGCGACCCGTGCGGTCGAAGTCGTCGATGCCTACCGCGCCGACCGGCCGGATGCGACACCGCGGGACTTGTTCGAGGCGATCGGTACCGACGCGGTCTTCCGGATGCCCGCGATCCGTCTCGCCGCGGCCCAATGCCGACACGCGGCATGCCGGGTGTACGAGTTCCATCTGCCTTCCACGGGACTCGGCGGGCAGATGGGGGCCACGCACGCGGCGGAGGTGCCTTTCGTGTTCGACAACCTGGACGCTCCGGGGGTGGCGTACTTCACCGGCGAACCCGACGGGGCGATGCGCGAGCTCGCCGGGGCCATGGCCGACGCCTGGTGTTCCTTCGCACGGTCGGGCATCCCGAGCACGTCGGCGACACCGGACTGGCCCACCTGGAATCCACCCCGACACACCACGATGATCTTCGACGCCGAGTCCCGACTGGCCGATGATCCTGCCGCGGCGGAGCGGCTGGCCTGGGGTATCGTCGACTGAACGACACCCCGGGGTCCTGCCTGGTCAGGGGGCGTCGGGGAGCCGGATTCCGGCGAGTTGGGTGGCCTGGGCCACCAGTCGCCCGGTGGCATCCCACACCTCACAGGTCTCGTCCACCCGACCGTCATCGATGGAATGCGCGGTCTGGGAGACCCGGAGCGGCCCGGGGGCCGGACGGGCGCGGACATAGGTGGTCAGCGACAGGGTCGGCACCCAGCCCGACATCACCAGCTCGAAGGTGGCCGGTGGCAGTGCATCGCAGAAGAACAACAGTCCCAGCGGGTCGGCCGGTCGGCCGTCGGCGAACGAGATCCACCCTCGCAGGTTCGCAGCGCCCGACGGCCGACCAGACGCGAACCCCAGTACCGCCGGATCGAGACGAAGATCGGTCCGGTCCATGATCGGCACCACGAACGGGGAACCGGAACGTTTCGCCGGGATGCGCTCACAGGCTTCGATGGGGGCGACCTCGAGGAGTTCGCGGGCCGTCCAGTACGGCGGTGGTGGGGACTCGGCCAAGGTGCCGAGCGTGAGGGTCGCATCCACGCACGCCCGGTCGTGCTGGGCCAACACCGCGCGGACCTGGGACGCCCCCCGCCCGACGCGGAGCACCTCACACCGCAACGTCACGTCGCCCAGCTCCGGTGCGTACAGATAGTGCGCGGTCGCGGCCAGTGGATCACGATGCGGGCTGTCGGCCGCGGCCAGCGCCTCACCGCACGCACGGGCGATCAACGCCAGCAGATAGCCGCCGTTGGGCTTGTCCGCGACGGTCCAACCACCGTCGATCGAACCGCCGAAGGTCACCCCGTCGCCGCGGGCGGCCACGGCGGTGGCCGCATCGAACTCGTAGGTCGACTCCGTCACGGTCGGCGTTCGCGTGCCGCGGGCATCCAGTCTGGCCCCGCGGTCTCGTCGATTCTTCGCACCAGCCGTGCTCCGACCGGCTCGATCAACTCACAGAAGTCCCGGGTCGTCGCCGCGCCAAGATGCTGCCAGGGAACCGCGGAGAGGCGGTCGGTGCGTTCCTCGATCCGGTCACGGTACGCGAGTCCTTCGGTAGTGACGCGCCCTTCCGAGGCCAGGCCGCGCGCCTCGAGTCGCCCGTACGCCGCCTCGAGGGCCGCATCGTCCGCGCCCCGGCTCCTGGGAATCCATCCGCCGTAGTTGCGCCGCGCGTCGTCGAGAATGCCCGCCATCGTCGCGTCGATCTCCTCGGCGACCAACACGGCGAAGTGGGTGTCCCCCCGCCATTCGCGGATGGTGTTCACCGCGCACCACGCCGAGGTGACCGGGTCGTTCGGTCTGGGCATGGCACGGTGGGTGGCGAACAACACCCGACCGAACGACGACAGTTCATCGGCGACCTCCCAGAGTCGGGGTCCCAGCGCGGCCAGGTCGTCACAGATCTCGGGCACGTACGTGCGCAGTCCTTCACCGACCGCTTCGTTGCGCGCCTCATAGATGGCCTCGGGCGTCGTGTGCGCGAGTGCGTGGGTGATACAGCCTTCGATGAACTGCGGGCTGATCGTGGCGAACGCGGCGGTGACCGCCTCGTGGCCCGCGGCGAGCAGCGGCGCGCCACGGCTGACGATGTACCACCCGAATCCGTCGGGGACCCCGAGTGCGGCCAGCTTGGCGATCCCTCCCGGATCCCAGAACATCCAGCCGATGAGTCGGTGCGAGGCCAGCGCGGCACGCGCGCTGAGCGTCACCCACTCCTCTTCGTCGAGTTCGCCTTGGTCGGACATGATCACTCCCGTGAACGCCGTTGGGGGTCTCTTCGATGTGCGCCGCCGACGGTAAGCCACGACGCGCCCGGATGTGAACTCGGTGCACCGGGACGTTGGACCCTTGCCCGGACGTCGCCAAGCTGGTGTCATGCAAGTGCCGTGACGACGACCATCGGAGGAGCCGACATGTCCGAACACACACCGGATGACGAACACCACATCGTCGTGGGGGTCGACAACTCGAGCGGCGCGCGACGTGCCCTGGCATGGGCCATCGACGAAGCCCGTCTGCGCGGGGTCCGCCTCGAGGTGGTCACCGCCTGGGAACTGCCGGTTCCCTGGGTGCAGGGCTACAGCGCGGAATGGTCGGTCGACGCCGAACAGATGGGCCGGGACGCCGAGGCCGAGGTGAACCAACTCGTCGCGGAGATCCTGGGTGACGAGGAGCGCCCGGGGTGGCTGAGCGTCTCCGCCGTCGAGGCCGCCGCCTCGGTGGCGCTGCTCCGCATGTCGTCCACGGCGGACCTGATCGTGGTGGGAACCCGTGGCCGGGGCGGCTTCACGCGGCTCCTGCTCGGGTCGGTCTCCAGCGCGGTCGTCCACCACGCGGCGTGCCCCGTGGTCGTGGTTCCCCCGTCCGAAGTGGGCTAGCGTCGATTTTCCAGCGCACCCTTTGGGCGGGTGTGGTCAACGTTCGTGGGATTCGCCATCCGGCGGTATCGGCCGCGGGTGATTGGCGGGTGGTGTTTGGGATCCTCTCGGGCTGCCTGCTGGCCCTGGGCGGGCGGCGTCCGATTTCGATGGGGCAGGCCGGGTATCTGGTAAGTCGGGCGTTCCTCCGGCAGGCGCTGACGATTACGCCACTGGCGAACCAGGCGTCGAAGACGCTGACGAAGCGTTGCCGCCCTGTTCCAATTCGCCACCGGCCGCGACGAGAATCCGCCAGCGCAGCATTTAGGGCCGCATCTCGCGCCATCGGTGTCGCAGGCACCAGATCACGGACCCTTCGGACCACGGTCGTGAGCGAACCGACCCAACCAGCCCTCCGACGTCGGCGAATCTTCAGTACCCCCACGCCGTCCGCCGCCAGGGCAAAGACAGGGCCCGCAGAGAACCCGGGGCACCCCGGTCATGCAGCCGCTCGCGGGCGCCGTGCCGCCGCTCCGTCGCCCACAAGCCTCCACCCGCAGCCGCTTCATCGGCGACATGCACCAGCGTTCCCGAACCTGCGTAGGTCACCG
>CAZEAV010000352.1:0-3729 GCA_964510215.1 uncultured Iamiaceae bacterium | reverse complement strand
GTGTGAACCGGCGCCGTTGGCGGATCGCGTGGGCCGTGTTGGCCCTGGTCGTCATCGTCGGTGGCGGCGCCGTGGGTTTTGTGGTGTTCCAGGCCCAGCGGACGCCCACCCATACGGTGCCGTCGGTTTCCGGGCTCACGCCCGCCGCCGCACAGGCCCGCCTGCAGCGGCTCGGGTTCGATGTGGCGACGCGCCACGTTCGCCGTGACGGCACCCGGGCGGGTCAGCTCCTCGGCGTGAAGCCCAATCCGGGCGTGCGGTTGGCCGAAGGTGACACCGCGACGCTCGTCGTGTCGGCCGGACAGACCCTGGTTGCCGTTCCGGGCGATCTGGGCGGGCTGACCCCACAGGCCGCGCGGACGCGCCTGGAGGACGTGGGGCTCGAATTCTCGGGCCCGCAGCAGGCCTATTCCGAGTCCGTCCCCGACGGACAGGTCGTCTCCGTGGCCCCGGGAACGCCGCGCCGCCTGGAGAAAGGTGCCGCGGTGACCGTGGTGGTGTCCGAAGGGCCCAAGCCCCGGGTCGTGCCCAGTGTGTCCGGCATGACCCCCGACGCCGCCGAGGCGGCATTGAGACAGATCGGGTTGGTCCCCGAGGTCACGACGAGACTCGACACCAGGATCGACACCGGTGGCCTGATCGGTCTGGAGCCGGGCCCGGGCGCGACGGTGGCGCGGGGCGCGAAGGTGACGGTCGTGGTGTCGTCGGGTCTCGGCGTGGTCGTGCCCAGCCTGGACGGCGTGACCACGGTGGCCGAGGCGATCGCGAAGCTGCAGAGCGTCGGCCTGACGGCGAACCAGTTGCACGGTTCGGGCAGCCTCTCGGGCAAGCCGGTCGCGTTCGACCCGGGGTCGGGGCAACTCGTCCCGAAAGGCAGCCCGGTGAACATCGTCGTGCACTGACTCAGCATCCCGACGGCGCCGCTGGTGGTTCAGTCGGTGAGGTCCCGGATCTTGGCGGCGATCTCGATCGCGGCGGCGTCCGGCGGTGTCTGCATCAGCATCATCACCTTGGTCATGTCGCCGGTGATCTGGATCTTCCCACCCATGAACGCCTGCATGGCCATCTGCTGGTTCTGTTCCACGAACACCGATTTCGCGGTCGCATAATCGGTGGTGATGGTCGTCGGCGCACCGTCGATGTGCCCCACGTCGATCTCGGGCTCGGATCCGGTGGTGTCCAGGTGGGCCTGGACGGTGCCGTCGCCGAAGGGTGCGTCCTTCACGACGAGGTTGATCTGGACCGGTGACTGCGCCGCCGCCGGGGCGGAGGAGTGCTCTGCGTAGACCTTGCGGGCCGCCGCGACCCACTCCTGGGAAAGAAACTCGGGCACTCGCGAAAACCTCCGTTGGATGTCCCGCTTCGCGGGTCGATGCAGAGCGGAGACTACTTCGCTCACCCGTCGGTTGCAGGCACCTCGTGGCTCGCGTCGTCGAGCACCGCACGTGCGATCGATTCGTCCGCGGCGAGTGCGCACACCACGAACCGGGCGACGAAGCCGGCGAGTTCGGTGATGGTCATGGTCGTCCGACCGCTGCGGTGGAAATGCCCGTAGTAACCGACCGCGCCCACCACACCGAGCGCGAGCAGTTCGGGGTCGTCGTCACGGATCGCTCCCCGTGCGATTCCGGACTCGATGAGGGCCTGCGTGTCGGCGGTGTGGATGTCGGTCCCGACCCGGAGGACGTCCGCGAACGCCCGGTTGACGTTCTCGACCTCCAAGAGCGCGAAGAACGGGGCCCGTTCGGCCATGTACACCAGCGAGGCCTCGGCGCCCTGGCGGATCTGCTGCAACGGGGTCGCGGTGGTGTCGATGGCCCGGGCCTGCGCGCGGCGCAGCCCTTCCCGATTCTCGACGACCAGCTCGGTGAAAAGGGACCCCTTGTTCTCGAAATACCAGTAGAAGAGGCCTTTGGCGACGCCGGCGGCATCGACGATGTCCAGCACCCGGGTCTCGGCATAGCCGCGTTCCGCGAACAGCTCGGCGGCACACGCCAGGAGCTGCTGTTTGCGCTGTTGGCCCTGGGGGGTGAAATGACGCGGATCGGACATCGGAGTTGTCATCTTGTCCATTCCCTGACCCGCGGGTCAATGCCGTGCGACGTGGCGCTAGATTCGGCCACCATGACCGCTCCCATCATTCCCGGCGCCGAACCCTGGTCTTCTCCGGCAGGCGGCCCGCACGGCGTCCTCGTCCTGCACGGCTTCACCGGCAATCCCCAGTCGATGCGCCCGTTGGCCGAGGCGTTCGCCACAGCCGGGTTCGCGGTCGAGTTGCCGTTGCTGCCCGGGCACGGGACATCGGTGGCCGACATGATCGACACCGGTTGGAAGGATTGGTCGGCCGCGGCGGAGGAGGCCTATGGCACCCTCGCGGCGCGCGCCGACAAGGTGGTGGTGGCCGGGCTGTCGATGGGCGGGGCGCTCGCCGGGTGGCTGGGCGGTCGACATCCCGAGGCCGCCGGGTTCGTCTTCGTCAATGCCGTTGCCACCGAACCGCCCGGCGTGCGAGAACTCGTGCAGTCGATGCTCGATGCAGGCGAGACGACCATGGACGCGATCGGCTCGGACATCGCCAAGCCGGGAGCCGTCGAAGCCTCCTACGATGCGACGCCGCTCGCCCCGCTGGCATCCATGATCGACGCGGCCTCGGATGTCTCCTCGGCGCTGGCCGAGATCACCGCCCCGGTGCTGGTGTGCAACTCGCCCCAGGATCACGTCGTGCCCGTCACCGACAGTGACTTCATCGCGGCAACCGTACGCGGTCCCGTCGAACGACTCACGTTGGAGCGGAGCTACCACGTGGCCACGTTGGATTTCGACGCCGAGCTGATCGAGCGGGAGGCCGTGGCGTTCGCGAAGCGGGTGACCGGCCAGCCCTGAGCGCGCCGAGGGCGACACGGAGCGCCGTTCCCTTCCGGGGCGGAGCGTCTCGGTAGGCTCGGCGGTCATGCCCGAGCGCATCACCACCGACGAGGTCGTCCACGTCGCCCGTCTCGCTAACCTCGCACTGGACGACGCGGAGATCGAGACGATGACCGAACAGCTCGCCGCGGTGCTGGACCACGCCCGTGACGTGACCGCGCTGAACCTGGACGGTGTGGAACCCATGACCCACCCGCTGCCACTGCGCAACGTCTGGCGCGAGGATGTCGTGGGTGCCACGTTGGATCGGGACGAGGTGCTCGCGGCCGCGCCGCTCGCGGAACAGGACCGGTTCCGGGTGCCGGCGATCCTGGGGGACGAGCCGTGAGCGGGGAGCCCGGATCGGCGACCGCGACCGGGATCGCCCGGTCGGTCCGCAGCGGCGAGGCCAGTGCCCGCGAGATCACCGAGTCGGTCCTGGATTCACTCCAAGCGCGCGACGAGGACATCCACGCATTCCTGTGCCTCATGGGCGACCAGGCGCGTGACGCGGCCGACCGCGTGGACCGGTCGGTCGCCGCCGGGCAGGACCCGGGACCCCTGGCCGGGGTCCCGGTGGCCCTCAAGGACAACCTGTGCACCCGCGGGGTTCCCACCACGTGCGCGTCGAAGATGCTCTCGGGTTGGAAACCGCCCTATGACGCCACCGTGGTCTCCCGCCTCGCCGCCGCGGGGGCGGTCGCCGTGGGCAAGACCAACCTGGACGAGTTCGCGATGGGTTCGTCCACCGAGCATTCTGCGTACGGTCCCACCCGCAATCCCCGCGACCCGGCCCGGGTGCCCGGTGGCTCCAGCGGCGGGAGC
>CAZEAV010000351.1:0-3740 GCA_964510215.1 uncultured Iamiaceae bacterium | reverse complement strand
GCGGTCGGTGACGGGATCCGTCGACTGTTCCATTCGCTCGGGGTGCAACAGATCGTCGCCGGGGGCCAGTCGATGAACCCGTCGACTGCAGATCTGCTGGCCGCGGTCGAGGCCTGCCCGGCAGACGCGGTGGTGATCCTGCCGAACAATTCCAACATCATCGCCGTGGCGGAGCAGGTCGCGGCACAGACGAGAAGGACCGTGCGGGTGGTACCCACCCGAGGCGTGGTCGAAGCGGTGGCTGCGCTCGTCGCCTATGACCCCTATGCGGACATCGCCGCCGTGGCATCGGCGCTGACCGAGGGCGCGGCGTCGGTGGTCGCGGGCGAGGTCACCCGGGCGGTCCGGGCCTCCAGCAGCGAGATCGGTCCGATCGCCGAAGGTGACTGGCTCGGAATCGGCCGGGACGGGATCCGGTCGGTGCAGCCCGACCTCGTGGACGCCACGACCGACCTGCTGGAGGAGATGATCGACCCGTCGCACGAGATCGTCACGCTCGTGGAGGGGGAGGGGTCCTCGGTCGCCGCGACCCGCCGCATCACCGAATGGCTGGCTGAGCACTTCGGTGATGTCGCCGTCGAAGTGCATCCGGGTGGCCAGCCGTTGTACCCGTACTTCATCGGCGTGGAGTAGTGGCGGATCCCCCGGACCCGGCGCTGGACGAGATCCGGCGCCTTTTCGAGTCGTTCGAAACCTCCTTCGCGGACCTCGAGCTCTACGGTCGCCTGGCGGCCGGTTGCGCCGCCGACCCCGAGGTCGCCGGACTGCTGCTCGCCGCGCGACCGGGTCAGGGGCGCCCGGTGTTGCTGTTCGCCGCGGTTCACGACCTGGTCCTGCGCCGACCGGAACTGGACCTGGCCCGCTGGTACTCCTCGGTGACGCCCCGCGACGCTCGTGCACGCGGCGACGCGTGGCCGACGTTCCGTGCGACGTGTCTGTCCCATCGGGACGAACTGGAGGCGGTGATCGCCACGCACGGAACCCAGACGAACGAGGTGAACCGCGCGGTGCTGCTCGCCGTCCTGTTGGGCGCGGCATACGCGGACCGACCCCGGCAACCGGTCTCCTTCGTCGAGTTGGGCGCGAGCGCCGGGCTGTTGTCGGCGTTCGAGCGGTATCGGATCGCGGTCGGGGAGGTGGTCGTCGGCGATGCGGCGTCGCCGGTCGCTCTTGCCGGCGACGTGCGCGGCGACCGCCGACCGGACCTGTCGGTGTATCCGCGGAGCGTCGCCGAGTGGGTCGGGATCGACATCGATCCGGTCCGCCTGGATGATGCCGACCGGGTGCGCTGGCTCGAAGCCTGTCTGTGGCCCGATCAACCCTGGCGGATCGATCGGTTCCGTGCGGCGGTGGCACTGGTTCGCGCCGCCCCGCCCCGCCTCGTCGCCGGCGACTTCGTCGACTCGCTCGATGAGGTGGTCGCCACGCTCGATCCGGCGAACCACCTGGTCGTCTTCGACGCCTGGGCGGTCACCTATGTCGCCCGGGAGCGCCGCGAGGAGATCGCCGCGGTGCTGGCGCGACTTGCCGCGAAACGTCGAGCGGTGACCTGGCTGAGCGCGGAGCCGCCGGGTTGCATCCCCGATATCGACGCGCCGCCGTGGAACGACCCGAACGCCACGACGAGGCCGGACACGGTTCTGGGGATCCGCCGCTGGCGCGACCGGGTCGAGGCGGCGCCCGAAACCCTGGGGTGGGCACATCCGCACGGCAATTGGCTCGCACTCACCTGACGCCGACCCGACTCGCCGCCGGGCGCCACCGCAGATAGACGACCGTCCCGCATGTCGCGTGCGACCGCGTGCGCAACGGTACGATACGTCGGCGTGACCTGCGTACTCGTCACCGGCGGCGCCGGGAACCTGGGTCGCCATGTGAGCCGTGAGTTGCTACGGCGGGGCCACGATGTGCGGGCGCTCGTCCACCGATCCGTCGACGTGGAGCCAGGGGCCACCGTCGTCAAGGGAAACGTCGTCACCGGAAAAGGCATCGATGTGGCGGTCGCCGGCGTCGACGCGGTGGTCCACACCGCGACCAGACCGGGAAGACGGGCCGCGAAGACCGAGGTGCGAGGGACCGAGACCGTGCTGGAAGCGGCGGTGCGCGCCGATGCCCACTTCGTGTACCCCTCGATCGTCGGCGTCGACCGGCACCGGTTCTCCTACTACGACGCGAAATGGGAGGCCGAAGGTGTGATCGAGGCTTCCGGTACGCGCTGGACGATCCAGCGAACCACCCAGTTCCACGAATTGATCGACCGGTACCTGTCGGCGGTGATCTCGCCCCAGGTGCCCGGACTCGCGTTCCAACCGGTCGAGGTGTCCGAGGTGGCGGCACGTCTGGCCGATCTCGTCGAAGCCGGCCCGGCGGGTCATGCGCCCGATTTCGGCGGACCCGAACTGCTCGGAGTCAAAACCCTCGCGCGGCAGCGTCACGAGATCACCGGACGTCGCAGCCGTCTGGTCCGCGTCCCGCGTGTCGCAGCGATGCGGGATTTCGCCCGCGGGGTGCACCTGAGTCCGGAGCACCGGGACGGAACGATCACCTGGAGCGACTGGCTGGAACGCCGGGAGGAGACCTCCTGAGGTCGCCGGGTGATCCGGTCCGGCTCGCCGCTGTGCTGAACTACAGGGCCATGGCCGAACACATCGAAATCGCCAGGGACATCGCCGCCGCACCCGAGGCCGTCTACGACGCGCTCGCGGATGTGACCCGGATGGGGGAGTGGTCGCCCGAATGCTACGCCTGTGAATGGACCGGGGAGTCGACCGCGCCGGTCGTCGGCGCGACCTTCGACGGGCACAACCGCAACGGCGAGCACACCTGGACCAGCCAGTGCACGATCACCGAGGCCGATCGGGGGCGTGCGTTCACCTTCGAATGCTCGATGTTCGATTTCCACTACGCCACCTGGGGATACCGTATCGAGCCGATCGACGGTGGGTGTCGGGTGACCGAGTGGAGTGAGGACCTCCGCCCTGAGTCCACTCTGGAGTTCTCCAAACAGATGTCCGGCATCGACGATCGCCACGAGCGCAACAACGTGACGATCAGCGCCACGCTCGAGCGCCTGGCCGCCGCGGTCGAACCGTGAGGCGTGCCAGAGGAGGCCCGCGGCCGACGTCGTGGCGGTGAGCGGGCGGCACCTGACCCAACTTGCCGACCTGTCGGTCACCGAACTCCGGGGGATCGGCCCGAAGCACGCGGCCGCGCTGGCCGAGGCGTTCGGGATCCACAGCGTGCTGGACCTGCTCACCCACTACCCGCGCCGCTATGTGGACCGAACCAATCAGCAGCGGATCGCCGACCTGGAAGTCTCGGATCAGGCAATGGTGCTCGCCACGGTCAAGCGAATCTCGTCGCGGCGCACCCGTGGCCGGCCGCCGCGCACCCTGGTCACCGCGGACGTGACCGATGGTTCGGGCTACCTCAAGGTCACCTTCTTCAATCAGGGATGGCGGGAACGGCAACTGCCCGAAGGCACCGAGTGCGTGTTGTTCGGCAAGGTCGAGAACTACCGGGGGAGTCTCCAGATGACCAACCCCGTGGTGGATCTGATCGGCGATCGGACAGGGCGCGTCGTCGCCATCTATGCGCAGTCCGAAAAGGAACGCATCACCACGTGGGATCTGTCGCGCTGGATCACCGAAGTGCTGCAGCGCTCCGGCACCTTCGCCGAAACGGTGCCGTCCGACCTGCTCGCATCGCACCACCTGATCAACCGGACCCGTGCCTATCGG
>CAZEAV010000350.1:0-3751 GCA_964510215.1 uncultured Iamiaceae bacterium | reverse complement strand
TCCCCACAACTGGTAGGCCACGAATGCCAGGATCAGCACACCTGCGGTCAGCAGGGCGCGGCCGAGGTAGCCCACGAGACGCAAGGGTTTCACGCCGGAGAGTCTGCCCGACCGGACCGAAAGCTCCATGCAAATCGCTGGACACCCGGTACGGAGCACCGTCTGCTTGGCCGTTTTTGCGGGGGGCCGGTAGCCTGAAGCGGTCCCATGCGGCCTGACATTCACCTCCGAGATGTGGTCTGTGTGCTGGGACGATTTCCCGCGCTGGCCGGCGTGACGCTCGACGTCGCGCCCGGCGAGGTCGTCCTGTTGCAGGGACCGAACGGAGCGGGGAAATCGACCCTGCTCCGGTTGTGCGCGGGCCTGCTGCCGCCCCAGAGCGGCGAGGCCGAGGTGCTGGGCTGCGACCTGGCGACCGAGCGCCGTTCGGTGCGGGGTCGCGTCGCGTTCCTGGGCCACGGCGTGGGTCTGTACGAGGAACTCACGGTGGCCGACAACGTGCGGTTCTGGGCTCGTGCGGCGCGGACGGGCACCGACGAGGTCGCGGCCGCACTGGCCCAGGTGGGCCTGGACGGTCGACTGGCGCACCTCGAGGTCGCGCGCCTCTCGGCAGGTCAGCGTCGCCGCACCGCGCTGGCGGTACTGCTCACCCGCCACGCGGAGCTGTGGTTGTTGGACGAACCGCACGCGGGGCTGGACGCGCAGGCGAGGGACCTGGTCGACCGCCTGGTGGCCGCGGCCGCGGCCGCGCACGTGACGGTGGTGATCGCCTCGCATGATCTGGACCGGGCCACCGCACTGGCCGATCGGGTGGTCACGGTGAACGGTGGCGTGATCACCGCGGACGCCGCCGGGGATGCTCGGAGTGACGAGCCGCGCCGGGAGATGGCCGATGTTGGCTGACGCATTGCTCGTGGCCGGCAAGGATCTGCGAATCGAATGGCGGAGCCGCGTTGCGGTCAACCAGCTCGTCCCGTTCGCCCTGGTCGTGCTGGTGCTGTTCGCGTTCGCGCTGGATTCCCAGCGCACGGTGCTGGCCGAAGCGACACCGGGCCTGCTGTGGATCACCGTGCTCCTGGCGCTCGTGCTGGCGGTCCAGCGGACCTTCGTGGTCGAGGGCGCACCGGGGCTGTCGGATCAGTTGCGCCTGTCCGGGCTCGACCCGGCAGGACTGTTCCTGGGCAAAGCGCTGGGCGTGTTCGCCCAGCTCGTCGCCCTGGAGGTGCTCACCGTCATCGGCGCCGCGGTGTTGTACTCGACCCGGCTGCACTCGATGGGCCTGATGGTCTGCGCCGGAGTGGTCGCCGCCGTCGGTCTGGCCGCTTCGGGGGCGCTGTACGGCGCACTGCTCATGGGGGTGCGGGGGCGTGAGACGCTGCTGCCGCTGCTGTTGCTGCCCGTCGTCTCCCCGGTTCTGATCGGGGCGACATCGGCTTTTCAGGCGGCTCTGGGCACCGGTGACGTCACCGATCCCCAGGCCTGGCGGTGGGTCGGTTTGCTCGGCGTGTTCGCCGTGGCATATGTCGTTGCGGGAATCTTCGCTTTCGGTCCCCTCATGGAGGACACATGACGTCCATCGACACTGGCGTGTCAGCCCGATCCGATCTGGCAGAGCCGGTCGGGAGCGTCCCCCTGGGTGTGGGCTCGACCGCGTCGCGGGTGCTCGGCATCGTCACCCTCGTCCTCGCCGCGCTGGGAGTCCTCTACGGGTTGGTGATCTCGCCGCCCGACGCGAACCAGTCCAATGCGGCCCGCCTGCTCTACATCCACGTGCCATCGGCGATCACGGCGTATCTCGCGTTCGGAGTGACCGCGCTGGCCAGTGTCATGGTGCTGTGGCGCAAGACCGAGTACTGGGACATCCTCGCCGGGGCGTCCGCCGAGATCGGCATCGTGTTCACCGTGCTGTGTCTGGCCACCGGCATGCTCTGGGGGCGGCCCATATGGGGTGTGTACTGGACCTGGGACGCGCGGCTGACCACCACCGCGCTTCTCCTGGTGCTGTTCATCGGGTACGTGGCACTGCGGCGGGCACTGGCGGGGAATCCCAAGCGCGCGAAATGGTGTGCGATCGCCGGCATCATCGCCGCGATCGACGTGCCCATCGTGCACGAATCCACGAACTGGTGGGTCACGTTGCACCAGGGCCAGACGGTGCGTCTGTTGGGGAAATCCGAGATCGGGGGCACGATGCTGTTCAGCCTGCTGATCATGATGGTCGCGGGCATGTGCGGGTACGTGTGGATGCTCATCATCCGGTTCCGCGTCGGCTATTTGGCCGAACGGGTGGACGAGACCGGACTGGACGAGGCCATCGCCGCGCGGCGGGCCGACGCCGCCCTTCAGCACCCGCCGGGGCGGGCGCCCACACCGAATGCCGTCACGGAGGTCCGCTGAGATGGATGTGAACCTGCTTGTCGCGGTGCAGGATCAGACCCCGGACTTCTGGGGCTTCGTCGGCGCCGGTTACGGCCTGGCCGCGGTGGCCATCGGCGGGTACGTCGCCGTACTGGTGCGCCGTGGGCGGAAGCTCTCCCGACAGGTGCCTCCCGACAAGCGCAGGTGGCTTTGATGGCCCAGGACACCGGATCGGGTGCGCGCACGACGGTCGGCGTGGACCAACTCGACGCGGATGGCGAACCGCCGGAGTTCGACGTCACGCCACGGACCGGCCCGGCCGACCCCGGTCGGCAACGGGGTCGCCACCGCCGTCGGTGGATGGCCGTGGGTGTCCTGGTGGTGATCGCCGCCGCCGCGGGTTTCCTGGTCACCAAGGCACTGGGCAGCGCGACGGATTACTTCTACCAGGTCGACGAGGCGGTCGCGCACCGCGGCGATCTGGGAACCCGCACGTTCCGGATCCAGGGCACGGTTGCGGACGATCCCACCGGTGTCCACATCGCGAACAACACCCAACGGATCCACTTCGAGTTGAAAGCCAACGGGATCACGGCGCCGGTGGTGTACACCGGTTCGGACCCGCCCGCGCTGTTCAAACACTGTGAACCGGTCGTGATCGTGGGGAACTGGGAGTCCACGCGGGCCGACGCGCCCTTCATCGGAACTCAGATCATCATCAAGCACACCGAGAGCTACTCGGCCGAGCACGCCAACCGGCTGAAGACCGATCCCAACTGCCGGGCGACCGCACCATCGGCGGGCAAGTCGTGAACGTCGCAGTCGGCTACAGCGCGGTCGTCATCGGGGTGCTCGTCGCCGCGTCGGGCATCGGGGTCCTCGCGATCGGTCTGGCGAACGGTCGTCGCGACCTGTTGCGCACGACGCCGGCGTTCGCCGCGGGACTGCTGCTCGCCGCGCTGGTGGCGTGCGCGGCGATGGAACACGCGCTGATCACCCGTGACTTCACCGTGCTCTACGTCTCGCAGAACGGCTCGTCCCACACCCCGGCGCTGTACAACTTCGCGGCCATGTGGGGAGCGCTGGAAGGCTCGATCCTGCTGGGGGCGCTGATCCTGGGGGATTTCGCGGTGCAGTCCCGCTGGCTGGTGCCGGAGGTGCTGGTGTATATGGCGTTTGTGGCGGTGGCGGGCTACGCCCAGCACAGCTACGAGATGGGTTACGCCTGCAAGCTGGTGCGGATGGTGCTGCTGATCCTCATCTGGCTGTGGGACAGCTGGGGCTTTGCCATCGGCGTGATCGGAGTGGTGGCGCTGATCGCCTCCACCCGGACGGTAGTTGGAAAGGGGTACCTTTATCCGCTGATCCCCTTTAACGGCAAAAAACTGATGAG